>SVIV01000006.1 GCA_015069325.1 Clostridiales bacterium | reverse complement strand
GCGAGGACCATCTCGTAAGGCTAAATACGACCTAGTGACCGATAGCGAATAGTACCGTGAGGGAACGGTGAAAAGAACCCCGGGAGGGGAGTGAAATAGAACCTGAAACTGTATGCTTACAAGCAGAGAGAGGACGACTTGCCATGAGGCAATAGTTTGATCTCGTACCTTTTGTAGAATGGGCCGGCGAGTTACGATATGTAGCGAGGTTAAGTGCTTAAGGCACGGAGCCGAAGCGAAAGCGAGTTCGAAATGAGCGAAATTATAGTTGCATACCGTAGACCCGAAACCAGATGACCTAACCATGAGCAGGTTGAAGCGATGGTAACACGTCGTGGAGGACCGAACCCACGTCCGTTGAAACGTCCGGGGATGACTTGTGGTTAGAGGTGAAACGCCAATCGAATCTGGTTATAGCTGGTTCTCCTCGAAATAGCTTTAGGGCTAGCCTCTGTTTATAGATTACTGGGGGTAAATCACTGAATGGACTAGGGGCCTTCGCGGGTTACCAAATCCTATCAAAATTTGAATACCAGATAATTGTTTACAGGGAGTCAGACAGTGTGAGATAAGTTTCATTGTCAAAACGGAAACAGCCGAGATCTACAACTAAGGTCCCAAAGTAATGGTTAAGTGGAAAAGGATGTGTTATTGCTTAGACAACCAGGATGTTGGCTCAGAAGCAGCCACTCATTAAAAGAGTGCGTAATAGCTCACTGGTCGAGTGATAGTGCGCCGAAGATTCAACGGGGCTAAAACCATACACCGAAGTTTAGGGATTGTGTTTACACAATCGGTAGAGGAGCAATGTATGCGGGCAGAAGCGATATCGAAAGGGGTCGTGGACTGCATACAAGAGAGAATGCCGGCATGAGTAGCGAGAGCATAGCGAGAATCTATGCCGTCGAAAGTCTGAGGTTTCCTGGGGAAGGCTTGTCCGCCCAGGGTAAGTCGGGAACTAAGCTGAGGCCGAAAGGCGTAGGCGATGTCCAACTGGTAGATATTCCAGTACCACCAAAACATGATAAAGTGTCGATGCAGTGACACAGTAGGATAGTGGATGCGCGCTGATGGATATGTGCGTCTAAATCATTAGGGGTCAAATGAGTGAAGTACCGTTTGAGTGCACCCTGAGTGATGATGGGGAGTGAATTTAGTAACGAAGTCCATGAATCCACACTGGCGAGAAAAGCTGCTAGATAATGTTAGGTGCCCGTACCGCAATCCGACACAGGTAGACGATGAGAGAATCATAAGACGAGCGGGATAACCCTTGTTAAGGAACTCGGCAAAATGACCCCGTAACTTCGGGAAAAGGGGTGCCAGCAGCAATGTTGGCCGCAGTGAATTGTCCCAAGCGACTGTTTACCAAAAACACAGGTCTCTGCTAAATCGTAAGATGAAGTATAGGGGCTGACGCCTGCCCGGTGCTGGAAGGTTAAGAGGAGATGTTAGCGCAAGCGAAGCGTTGAATTTAAGCCCCAGTGAACGGCGGCCGTAACTATAACGGTCCTAAGGTAGCGAAATTCCTTGTCAGGTAAGTTCTGACCCGCATGAATGGCGTAACGACTTGGGAGCTGTCTCAACAGGGGACCCGGCGAAATTGAAGTATGCGTGAAGATGCGTATTACCCGCGACTAGACGGAAAGACCCCATAGAGCTTTACTGGAGTTTGATATTGGGTTTCGGATTGCGATGCACAGGATAGGTGGGAGACTTTGATGTGTGGGCTTCGGCTTACACGGAGTCATCCTTGGGATACCACCCTTTGTAATCTGGAACTCTAACACTATGCAGTTATCCTGGTAGTGGACAGTGTCTGATGGACAGTTTGACTGGGGCGGTCGCCTCCTAAATTGTAACGGAGGCGTTCAAAGGTTCCCTCAGGACGGTTGGAAACCGTCTGTTTAGAGTGCAAAGGCAGAAGGGAGCTTAACTGAGACACCTACAAGTGGAACAGATAGGAAACTAGGACTTAGTGATCTGGTGGTAGAATATGGAATCGCCATCACTTAACGGATAAAAGTTACCTTGGGGATAACAGGCTGATCTCTCCCAAGAGTTCACATCGACGGGGAGGTTTGGCACCTCGATGTCGGCTCGTCACATCCTGGGGCGGTAGTACGTCCCAAGGGTTCGGCTGTTCGCCGATTAAAGTGGCACGCGAGCTGGGTTCAGAACGTCGTGAGACAGTTCGGTCCCTATCTATCGTGGGCGTAGGATATTTGAGAGGAGCTGTCCCTAGTACGAGAGGACCGGGATGGACATACCAATGGTGCACCTGTTGTCACGCCAGTGGCATAGCAGGGTAGCGATGTATGGAAGGGATAAATGCTGAAAGCATCTAAGCGTGAAGCCCACCTCAAGATTAGATATCCCATAACATAAGTTAGTAAGAACCGTTGTAGACTACAACGTTGATAGGCCAGAGATGTAAGCACAGTAATGTGTTCAGTTGACTGGTACTAATAGTTCGAGGGCTTAATCACGGAAAACTTAGCATAAGTTTGCATTCTGAGTATTATGTAGTTGTCAGGGTTTTATAAAAAATCTTGAGATTATACTTGACTATTGCATTAGTCTATGTTATAATCACCATACAATCTTAGTAATTCCAAGTGAAAACTTGAAGTTATACCATTTCCAGTGGCGATAGAGGAAAGGATCCACCTGTACACATACCGAACACAGAAGTTAAGCTTTCCATCGTCGAAAATACTTGACTGGCGACGGTCCGGGAAAATAGAACACTGCTGGAATACCATTAAAGCGAGCGCACGAGCTCGCTTTTTTGTTTGTTATTTTTTATTTATTTAATGTAATTTGATGTCTGAAAAATAGAATTTTGTCTTGAAATTTATTTAATTATGTGCTAGACTAAATCCAAGGGGAAATTATGACAACATTTTTTAAAACTGTAGGAGAAATTGAACGTAAATTATTTGAAAATCAACAAGACGAAGCTTTTATTGAAAATGAAAAAGTAGCTTATGAAAAAAGAATTGCAAATGCAAAGGAAAGAATTCAAGGCAGAAAAAATAGAATTCAAAAATTGCAAGATCATGAATTTTTTGTTAACGTAAGTGATGTTATGACTGAGTGTGCGTTAGAATGGGGGTGTCTAGTAAGTGATTTAAAGGTGGATTTATACATAGATAGATATTTTAATCCAAATATGTCGGATAGTATAGTTCTTTCATCAACAAGTCCTTTGAATTTTCTTGTTTTATCAATCAACCATAATAACAACATACTGAAAATATGGCCACATATTAGCAAGCAAGATATTCAAAATGATGGCAAAACCTTCCAAGAACATTTTCATATTATATCTAAGTGGGACCATAAGATGGTAGCTGTCAAAAATGTTGAAGATATTATTTTTAGATATCCAATCTCTAAGATGATTAATATAAAAGATGGAAAAATTGTAATTAGAAGTGAAAGCGATAAACTTATATCTCGTGCAATTCAAAGAAAAGAAGAAAGAGAGGCTATACTTGCAGAAGAAAAATCAGAGCAAGAATTAGCATTAAAAGCAAAGCTTAAAAATAATTCACTTTTAAGGTTATGCCCTGATTGTGGGGGAATAATTGCTTGGTGTAGTCATTTCAAAGCATTTCAACATAGCGTGTTCACAGAATGCGCATATATGGAATCTAAAAAAGGTGATAGAATTTGGGATAATAAAATGAGAGAAGAAAATTTAAAGCAAATGGAAGAAAACGAAAAAGAATGCTAATATTAACATTCTTTTTTTACTACTTTTTTTAAAAGGGTTGAAATTTTTTATTAATGGTGTTATATTACAATAAAAGGAGATTATTATGATTGATGAAGATAGACAAAAACATATTTTGGCAGTAGCAAATTTAATGAGAGAAAATGCTAATAGATTTGGACTTGATGAGGAAGAAATGTTTATGCTTGGATATTTGCACGATATTGGATATGCTTTTGGTGATGGAGAAAATCATCATACAGTAGGTGCAGAACTTTTACAAAAACATAATTATAAATATTATCGGGAAGTTTTGTATCACGGCAAACCGGTTGAAAACTATACGTCAAGGGCATTAGATTTATTGAATTTTGGCGATATGCATATTGGAAAAAAAGGTAATTATTTAACTTTTGAAGATAGGCTTGAAGATATCAAATCGCGCAGGGGAGAAAACTCGCCACATTATCAAAATTGCAAAAAAGTTATCGATAGATTACAAAACATTTTGCTAGAAATTGAAGAAAATTCACAGGTTGATGATAACAATTTATAAAAAGTTATCCACATTTCCACAATAGCAGTTATTGTTGACAAAATCAATTATTTTGTTTATAATAATTAAGTTTTAGGTGTGTTATTGTATTATAATTCTTTAAAGGAAGGGGTTAAAATTTATGGTAGAAAAAAAATATATATTGAAAAATGAAGTTCAAAGATTTGATGATGGGACCAATAACGACGAACATATTAAAGATATTATCAAGAAAGCTGAAATGCTTTACGATAACATCCAAGATAACAATGATATCTGCATTCAAATCTATAATGATCGAAAAAATAAAAAAGTAGATGAAGATGTGCTAGATGCTTTACAAATTGCCTGTCAAAATTCAATTGAAATTGAAAAACAAGCAGGCGAAATTATGCAAGCGATTGAAAAATATGCATCTCAACTTGATAGAACGTCTCAGCCTGCACTTGAAACATTATTAAATCAGACCATTATTTTAGAAAAAAAGTCTAAAAAAATTATGGAAAGTGCACTTTCTATTTAAAATAAATGTCAGTCAATATTGAAAAATAATCTCTTTTGCATTTATAATTTGTGCAAAGGAGATTTTTTATGGATAAAATAGGACAAGATTTAGAGAAAGTAAAAAAGATTTTATGGTCGGTGAAAAATTCACTTGATATAGAATCAATTCAAGCAAAATTGATTAATTTTCAAAATCAAGTAGAAACCGATGTTAATCATTATATTGCGCAGCTTTCGGAAAGTTTAACTTCTCTTCAAACTGATGTTGAAAATGAAGTAACAAGCCAAATTAATTCATTTGTGGAATTTAAGGAAAATGCAAATACTGAAATTAACACTAATATTAATGAAATGAATAATAATTTGAATTCCTTTAAACAAAATGTTCAAAATGATTTGCAAACAGATTTTAATGTATTATCAACGTCGGTTGATGAAAATTTTTTAACCTTACAATCTCAAGTTAATGCGTCAGTTTCTGAGCAAAATCAGGAAATAAATAAATTTAAGGAAGATGTTAGTGCTCAGCTTGAAGCATTTGCTTCTGCAGGAACAAACGGAGCAATGACGGACGGATCTAATATTATTGTAAATAAATGGATTGAAAAGTTGCTTACTGGACAGGTTGATTATGGAGAAAAAATCATTGCAAAATCTTTAGCTGCAAATGGTTATATAAAGTATGCCAGTGGTCTTATTATCCAGTGGGGAAATGATTATGAAAATGTGGATAAAACCGATTATCAAACAGCATCAGTTAATTTTCCGACTGCATTTTCGGCATCAAACAGTTATGCAGTTGCGATTGCACCAAGACGATCATCTGCTATAAATTATAGAGATACTGTATTTGCCATAAAAAGTCTTACAACGTCAGGATTCGGTTATATGTGGTATGGTCAAAGTTATGCCAATGACAAGTGGCAATTACAATGGGTGGCCATAGGCTACTAGGGGGGGAGTATGAAATTAAATAAAATTTTTGGAATTGAAGAATATGATGAAGCCTATAAATTTGCAAACGAAAACAATTATTTAATTGAAGAAATTGCTAGCGCAGGACAAAGAAGAATATTTAAACTTGTTGAAAAAAAAGAGCCTAGCGAAGAAGAAAAGGTGGATAGTTTACGTAGTCGCAGAGAATTCGAATGTTTTTCTATCGTCAATCGTGGAGAATTATGGTATGAAAGTTTAACTGTTGAAAAATACTTGCAACTCAAAAAGTGGTATCAGGATTGGCTTGATGTAACTGAGAGTAAAGTTGTTCCCGAAAAGCCGGATTGGATAATTTAAAAGAAATAAGTTATTTTTTGAAAAATATTGCATTATTAAATATTTTTTATTATAATATTGTTGTATTAAGTTACAACAATATTTTTTTATTAGGAGATATTATGGATGCAAAACAAGAATTCTTAGAAATTTTTTATGACAACATTGATCGAGACGGTGCGGATAAATTATTAGAATGGCTTGAAAAATCTGACTTTTTTGTTGCACCTGCAAGTAGCAAAAGACATAGTGCTTATAAAGGTGGACTTTGTCAGCATTCAATTAATGTTTATAAGCGTTTTGTTAAGCTTTTGCAAGGAGAATTTGGTGATAATTGGGAAAAAGTTATTTCTCCAGAAAGCGTTGCTATAATGGGACTTTTGCACGATGTTTGCAAGGTTGATACTTATGTTGAAGATTATAAAAATGTTAAAATTGATGGTAGATGGGAGCAAAAACCATATTATAAAATTGTAGATAGTTTACCTTATGGGCACGGTGAAAAATCAGTTTATATTTTATCCGCATTTATTAAACTTACAAGAGAAGAAGCGTTAGGAATAAATTGGCATATGGGCGAGTATGATATGAGAGTGCAAAATGGTGGAAGTTATATGATGGCGGATACTTTTTATAAATATAAAACAGTTTTTCTCCTTCATCTTGCCGATCTTACAGCGACGTATTTAGACGAAAAGTGCGAAGAATAGTGAATTTTTTGCGATTTTGCATTATGTTATAGATTAATTTTTATAAAATCACTATTGACATAGGCCTGACAATAGTTTATAATATAGCTAAGAAATGGAGGTATTTTCAATGGCAGAAAAAACTATGGAAGAATTAGTTGAAGAAATTGCTAAACTTCAAAAGGAGCTTGAAGCATCAGAAGAGATTAAAAAAGAGCTTCAAATTCAATTGGAAGAAGAAAAAACTCAATCTAAAGCGATTGATCATATTAAGAATATTGCAGAGCAAGTAGGTATAGATTGTGATAAAACAAACACATCTGTGGAGTATTGGTTGAGTGTGTTGACAGTTGTTTTTTTAGAATTAAATCAAAAAGGCGAAGCAGATTTAGAAGAACTTTGTGCCGAAGCAGAATTTCAGTTGACAAAGGCTAATAATATAATAGGCTTTAAAGATGAAGAAATTGCGTCTATTAAATTTCAATTGACAGATTTGCAAAAACAATTGAATGCAAAAGACAACGATTTAAATCGTTTAATGAAAAAAGAAATTGAACTTGAACAGGTAAAGGCAACTCTTGCAGAAGTAAGAACATCTCGTGAAACTATTAATAAAAACTATAGAGAATTAAGTAAAGAAAAATCAAAAGCAGAACATCTTATTGTTAAACTTCGCGAAGAAATGGCAATCATGGTAGGGACAACTTCAAATATTTATTCTGAAGTTGAAGCTATGATTGCTGATACATTTATTGAGCACGGATATAAAGTTTCTCCACACTCTTTATCTGATGATAATAAAAAGGATAACGATAGACAATTTGAACTTTATAAAGCAGTTCAAGCATCAAAGAAAGCTGATAAAAAAGCTAAAAAGCTTTCTACAGGTGAACTTATTTATCCAGCAGATGGATATAATAACATTGAAAAAGAATTAGTTGAAAAATACCAAACAATCATTGAAAAATACAGAAAAGTAAATGCACAATTAGCAGAAGAATTCATACACACTTTTGCAAGCGAACAGGCCAAACAAGATGGAGTTGTTACAAACGAAGAAATGGTGCGTATTATTCTTGAAAAAGAACAAAGTAAGGGCGGATTTAAAGGATTTGTCAAATCAACATCAGGGAAAGTGCTTACATTGGCTACTGCAGTTGTTCTTGCAGGAACAATCTTTATCGCTTCTATATTCGCTGTAGGGAAAATGAATGCTCAAAATGCACTTGATGATACTAAAACAAATTTAGATACTACAATTTCTGAATTAGAAGACCTTAAAGGCGAAAAAGATGATCTTCAAATTGAATTAGATGATGCAAATCAACAACTTGCAGACAAAAACCAACAAATTGAAGATATGCTCAACGGACAGCTTCAAGGTGATATAGTAACTGTTTCAGTTAGCGAAGAGGAATTTAATGCATATAAAACCGCATTAAAATCAACAGCTGGTGGTGTGGTAAGAGCACTTCAGTCTTGTCAGTATAATAAAGAAACAGGAAAAGTTGAAATTCTTCTTAACAGTATTGCAAGCAATAGAAAAGAAATTACAGAACTCATTACCTTCTCAATAGATATGTCAAAGGTTTCAGCAAACATTACTGAAGGTAAAGCAATTTTAGACTTCGCCACAATTATCGATTATATGAAATCAAGCACAAACTTTACAAGAACTTCTTATTCAGCAAATGCGAAGAATGACCTTGACGGAAATACTATAATGGGGAGTGTTCAAAGTGGCGAAATTGTTAAAGCTTATACTTCAACAGATTCAAGCAGAAATGGAAATGTTACTTCAGTAAAATGCAAAGTTATGCTTGTAAAAACAGATGCGAATGGAAAAGTTGTAGATATCGAAACTTATGATAAGTCAAAAACATTGATGGGGCAAATTGATGTAGCTTCTGAAAAAGAAAACTTGTTAAACGATTTTCTTGTTGAACTGGGAATTGATTATCAAGACCAAGAAGCAGGAATTTAATAAAGGATATGACAAAAGACACTTATTCAAAGTGTCTTTTTTTGATTGTTTAAATTTATTATAACTTTTTTAAATTTGCAATAAAAAAATCCAGTCTTTCGACTGGACTGCTACTGGTGGAGAATATCGGAATCGAACCGATGACCTCCTGCTTGCAAGGCAGGCGCTCTAGCCAGCTGAGCTAATCCCCCAATGCTCTACAATGTTAACACATTCTATTGATTTTGTCAACATTTTTTCATAGATTTTTTAAAAAAATATTATATATTCATTTTTTTTATAAAATTATCATATAATTTATAAGGGAAATTTTACTTTTGCTATTGAAATTAACTTTTGTATATGTTATAATAAAGTCAAATTGGAGGGGTTATGTCAAAACGCTTAGTAAAAATTATGTTGATATGCACAGTTGCAATTCTTTTACCACTAGCGGTTGTTGCAGTTGCGATTACTGCCACTCAGGCAAAAGGCGTTTCTGTTGCTGTTGAGGAAACAGGAAAAGATGCTACTATTAGTGGCGCAACAAGTGAAGTGTCAATTTATGTTAAAAATCAAAAACAAGATGAAACTACAGTTTCTATTAGAAAGAATTCAAAAGTAACAGTAGTCTTCACTGGAAAAGGTTATGTTTTTGAAGGTTGGTTTGAAGGTAGTGCAGATGAAATTAATGATCAAGATAAAGCGGTTTCAAAAAGCAAGTCTTATGAATTTTCTGCAAAAAACAGCACAGTCCTTACTGCTGTAAGAAATGTTCAAAAATACAATATTACTTTTTCAGGTGAAAATGCTGACGGCTCAACTGTTGTTTTACAAGCATTAAACGGTGTTGAATATAATACAGCATTACCTATTTTACCAAATTCGGATTCAAAAATGTTTGCTGGCTGGACAGTTAAAGATGCTGACGATGTAATTACTTCTTTTTATGCTACATTTGAAGTAGAAACTCAAAATGCAGACTTAGAACTTGTTCCTGTTTGGAAGGAAAATGCATCTTACAATGTATTCTTCTCAGCAAATGACAGAACTGCAGGTAATACTTGGGAAATGGTTTACAATATCGCAACAGGATTTGAAAATTATCCTTTTGCTAGACAAGGTTATACATTCCAAGGGC
The DNA here is from genome assembly GCA_015069325.1 of Clostridiales bacterium. Classification (GTDB taxonomy): domain Bacteria; phylum Bacillota; class Clostridia; order Christensenellales; family UBA1242; genus Caccovivens. The sequence goes on along the minus strand of SVIV01000006.1, from coordinate 3,275 downwards.
TTCAAATTGAAGGAAAAGATAAGGTTTACGCTTATGATGCGACTGCAAATGATTATATTTGTGACGGCGAAAACTTGAGTGATGTTCTTGTGAAAAATCCAACAGCAGTTGTTTATGCTGTTTGGGATTGTATCTTCCCAGCAATGAGTTTTGCTTATGAAGTTCAAGCATATTATGAAGATGCTGAATTTGGATATAGCGAATGGATGCTTTACACAGTTGAAGGAACAGAAAAGATTGAAGCTCAAGGAGATGAAGTTCGCATTGAAGTTTCTGATAAAAACAACATTGATATTACGGACAACTTTATGAATTACTTTATTGATGAAAATGCGGAATATGTAACTTATGATGATAAGGTTTGCAAGTTTAATGGAAATATTAGAATTGCTGATGACAGAAACAGTTATGATATCGACTTTAGAAATGTAGAACTCACATTTGAAAATGTTTACACAGCTCTTGCAGTATCAATGGGAATTAGCGATTATACATTGCTCGCTGAAAAGTCATTTACAGTTTACTTTATGTTTGATATTGTTTAGGATGAAATAAAGGACACACTAAGGTGTGTCTTTTTTTATGAGAAAAATGAAGTAGGGCATAAATTGCTTGACAAAGAAATGCAAGAAAAGTAAACTAATTGTAAAGTGATTAAAGGTGGCTTTTATTTGTGATATAACAATTTAACTTTTTAACAAATCATAGATTAAAAATTGTCAACCAGTTGCTTTGAAGGAGAATATATGGAAAAACAAGTTTCAAGCAGAAAATTTAGGACAACAGTCGTTGCAATGTGTTTAGGTTTTTTGATGGTTATTGGTGCAATTATTGGCGTCTGGGCAGCAACTACTCAAAATTATAAAGCAGGCTTTAATGTAACATATTCAGTTGGCGACAACGTAACAGCAAAGGTGCGCACTGAGTATTACATTCCAAATGCAGATTTAAATGAAGATGGCTATGAAGATGGAGCAATTACAGTTACTGCAAACAAAGCGGGCGATACAGTAACTGCAGAAGATGGCTATGTTCATTTTGGCAGTGGAGAAGATACTTCTGAAAAATCAGTAGAAATAGGTAATTTAAAACTTACTCCACAAACTCCAAAAGTATATTTTTATTTTACTATAAACAGTCTTATGAGCAATAACTTTGTTCAAGTAATAGTAAATGAAAATTATACATCAAAACAAAATATTAAAGTGACAACCGATTATTATAATACAGCATCATTCACGTCATCATCTTCAGCATCTATACTTTCGAATTCTGCCTATGTAAGTTCACCATACGAAAATGTTATAGAGCAAGGATTTAAAATCATTAGAGTGGAATTGGCAGTAATTAATACAAATAAGCCTGCCACAATTGAAGGGGATATTTCATTAGGACTTTACTTTAGTAGAGAGGAAGAAAATCTTGCACTGCTTAGTAAATCAGCATTGTCATCTGCGAGCTCATCATTTGGGACGTTTGATGCTATGACATTTGCATATGCTCAAAGTGATGCTTCATATCAAACAACAGGCACAGATGTTTCAGATGCGGGTGATGGCAGTATTTGGGCTTATAAAAATGGCACTACAGTGTATGTTTTATCAAAAGACACTATTGTATTCCCAGAAGATTCTTCATCAATGTTTTCAAGTTTATCAGTTTCAAATTTAAATGTAAATAATGTTGATACATCTTCTGTGAAGAATATGGCATATATGTTTTATAGTTGCAGCAAACTTACAAGTATAGATTTGTCTAAATTTAATACATCAAGTGCAGAAAATATGTCAAGAATGTTTTTTAATTGCAGTAGTCTTACAAGTTTAGATTTATCAATGTTTGACACATCAAATGTATTAATAATGGGTGAAACGATGGGGCTCCTGGGTGCTTGGGGAATGTTTTGTGGATGCAGTAGTCTTGCAAGTTTGGATTTGTCCGGCTGGAACACTTCAAAGGTTACGTCAATGGCTGGAATGTTTGCCAGATGCACTAATCTTAGCAATGTGGATTTATCTCAACTTGATACGTCAAGTGTAACAGATATGTCGGCTATGTTTAGCAATTGCAATCTTAGCAATATAGATTTATCTCATTTAGATACATCAAGTGTAACGAATATGTATTATATGTTTGCAGGATGCAACGGTCTTACGCAATTAGACTTGTCTCATTTTGATACATCAAGCGTAACAGATATGTCATATATGTTTTATATGTGTAAACTTACAAGTGTGGTTATGTCAAACTGGGATGTTTCTAGTGTAACAAATACGTCTATGATGTTTAATGATTCTGATAACCTTACAGGTGTAGTTATGTCAAACTGGGATGTTTCCAGTTTGACAAATATGGCGAATATGTTTTGGCTTTGCGATAGTCTTACAAGTGTAGATTTGTCTGGATGGATGACAGCAAACACAATCAATATGTCAAAATTGTTTAAAGATTGCAAACAACTTGTAAGTGTAGACTTATCTGGATGGACGACAGCAAACACAATAGATATGACAGAAATGTTTTATGGTTGCAGCAAACTTACAAGTGTAGATTTCTCGAATGGAGACAAATTTAAACCTTCTTCGTTGGCAAGTATATTTACTTATTGTAGTAGTCTTGCAAGCATAGATTTATCTAATATTGATACATCTCAGACTACAAGTATGAATGGAATGTTTGTTTATTGCTCGGCTCTTAAAAGTATAGATGTTTCTCATTTTGTTACATCGCAGGTTAAATCAATGGGAAATATGTTTGCGTATTGCACTGGTCTTACAAGTATAGATGTTTCTAATTTTGACACATCAAGCGTAACGGATACGTCAGGCATGTTTTCAGGTATGGCGCTTACAAGTATAGATGTCTCTAATTTTAATACATCGAGTGTAACAAATATGAAGCATATGTTTTCACACATGAGTAAGATTACTCAATTAGATTTATCTCATTTTGATACGTCAAGCGTAACAGATATGGAATATATGTTTTACAACAGCAGTAAGCTTACAACAATTTATGCAAGTGATTCTTGGTCAACAGCGAATGTTAAGTATTCAGGCAATATGTTTGGGCAATGCACAAGCCTTGTAGGGAAAAGGGCATATAGTTCATATGAGATAGATGTAGATATGGCAAACTGGACAACAGGATATTTGACTTATAAAGCAGTTTAAAAATAAAAGCAGTGAATAAAGATCACTGCTTTTTATTCGGCTAAATATTTTTAGTGATGTTATTTAAGATGATTGATATTTATTTTATAATATGTTAAAATA
>SVIV01000002.1 GCA_015069325.1 Clostridiales bacterium | reverse complement strand
ATATTTGACTTATAAAGCAGTTTAAAAATAAAAGCAGTGAATAAAGATCACTGCTTTTTATTCGGCTAAATATTTTTAGTGATGTTATTTAAGATGATTGATATTTATTTTATAATATGTTAAAATAGTTTTATGAAAATTGTAAGTGCAAAATACAACACGAGTGTTGTGGATAAGAAAAATTTGATTGATGATGGCAAGCCGGAGTTTGCATTTGTGGGCAGAAGTAATGTGGGAAAATCTTCACTCATAAATTCGTTGACTGGCGTAAAAGGACTCGCAAAAACTTCAGCAACACCTGGTAAAACAAAAATGGTAAATTATTTTGATATCAATGATAGTTTCCGTTTTGTTGACTTACCAGGGTATGGTTATGCAAAAGTTGGCAAAAGTCATCTTGATGTGTGGTCGGGGCTTATGGGGGAATATTTGTTAAATTCGCCTACACTTCTCACTACATTTTTACTATTAGATGTTCGTCATAATCCAACAGTTCAGGATAAACAGATGTTGGAGTTTTTGTGTTATCATAATCTTCCTTTTTGTGTGATTGCGACAAAAGGCGACAAACTTTCAAAATCACAGCAAAAACACGCTGTGAAAATGTTGGCGAAAGAATTGAGCTTAAGGGAAGAACTTATTATTCTTTCTAGCAGTGAGCAAAATTTGGGAAAAGAGCAAATTTTAAATTATATTGAAACAAGGTTGGAGCTGTAATGCAAAGAGAAGAAAAGGTTGAAATTACAGGTTATGGATATGATGGTGAAGGAATAGGAAGACTTCACGGTAAAGTTGTTTTTGTGCCCTATACGTTGCAAGGGGAAAAGGTAAGAGTCAAGGTTAATAAAGAGAATTCTTCTTTTATTAAAGGAGAGCTTGTTAAGGTTGACAGTGAAAGCGAATTAAGACAAAAACCGCCTTGTCCCTATTATATGAAATGTGGTGGGTGCAGATATCAACATACAACTTATGAAAACGAACTTGCAATAAAAAAAGCCCTTCTTGCTGGGCAACTTGCAAAGGTTGGTTTTGCAGGAAACGTTGAAGTGATAAGTGCAAATGAATATTTCTATCGCAACAAAATCAGATTGTTTGTAGGCGATAAGGGGCTTGCTCTCAAGCAAAGCAATAGCAATACATTGTGTTATATTACACACTGTATGATTGCAGAAAAAGAGATTTCAGACGCAATTGACAAAATCAACACTTTCATTATTTCGGGGATTCATCAAAAAGATTATAGCGAAGTGGTTATTCGAAAAGAAGAAGATAATTTATTGGTTAATTTTATTAAAAAGAGTAAGACTGAAATAAATTATCAAGGTCTCTTTTTGATTCTAGGCAAGAATTTTGGAATTTTTGAAACCATTAAAGGAAACACAATTCATCAGATAGGGTTAACCAGTTTACAATGCGATGAGTTTGGGCTGAAATGTAGTTTTTCTCCGACTAGTTTTCATCAAGTTAATGATGAAATTGGTAAGAAACTTTATGCAGAATTAATTAATAATCTCGTTGGTAAAAACATATTAAATTGTTACAGCGGTGCTGGCGTGCTTAGTGGAATAATTGCTAAGCAAAATAAACGGGTTGTAGGCATCGAACTTGGCAAAAGCGAGCATTATGACGCGGAAGTTTTAAAAGGGCAAAATAGTCTGTTTTATTTGACAAATATAATGGGAGATTGCAAAGAAGTGGTGCCAAAGTTAAATGAAAAATTCGATACATTGGTTGTTGATCCACCACGGGCGGGTGTTGATGAAAAGGTGATTGAATGCATAAATACTTTGGTTTTAAAAAGACTGATTTATATTTCTTGCAATAGCGCAACATTGGTCCGAGATTTAGGAAGACTTAAAAATTTTAAAATAATAAAAGCGATTCTGTTTGATATGTTTGCAAGAACGGGAGAATATGAAACTTTAGTTGTTTTAGATAAAAAACGAAAATAATCTTTTTATTTTTTGATTTATTGTGTTATACTTATTTTAAGGAGAAATTATGGCGGAAAGAATTAGAAGAAAAGCATTCTATGATTATCAAGATTGCTTTGATGGTTTTACAGAGATAAGAAAAGAACTTAATGGCTATTTAGATAAACATCAAAAGGAAAAGTTTTTAGGACGATTTGAACAACTCAAGCAAGATGCACTCAATAAAAGTGATGTTGTTGCAATGGATGTGCTTGCATATTATTATAAAATAGGTGCAGGGAAAATACTTCCTGAAAACTATATGAGATATATCGCTTGGGAGTTTATTGCGGCTGCAAGGGGCAATGAGTTTGCCATTGAAAAATTACAATTCTTAATCGGTTATGCCTGCAACAACATTATTGATTGCGACTCTTATGAAACAATTGAATATAAAAATGACATAGATGAATTTAATATTCTCTATGTTTTAGGCAAAAATATTTGCAAGATTATGGTCAGAGATTTTTTAAGCGCATTTCCAATTGATTTGGTGGCTCTCCCAGACGAGTTTAAACCTTATACTAAGGAAGATTTTATTAATCTCAGAAAAATGATTGATTCGGCAATTCCAAAGACCATAGACTTTTTGAAATCATAATGCTAAAATTTGACTGAGAAGGCTAAGACGCTGATTAATTATGTGTTTAATATCGCTTTCAAATGTAGATTTTTCTGCGATTTGAAAAAGATTTTTAATCAGCGAAAATTCGCAAGATAAAAAGGATAAAAAGTTTTTTGTTTTATCTCTTAGTTTTGGAGTGCGAAGTTCTATTCCTTCTCTGTCAAACATTATAGTGAGTTTTTTAATTTGTCTTTCATTTAAAGAATAGAAAGGGCTTGTATTTAAAAATCCGCCCAATGCAAGCAATAGCGATTTTATTTCTGCAAAAGTTGAGAATGTATCGTTTAGCAGATTTTCATCGATTTCTTGTGCATTGATGATTTTAAACCCATTTTTTTGTAGAGCGTCTGCATAGGCTTTAGCCATAACTTCATATTCTTTAATCGATAAAAGTTTGTCGTCAATAAAATTCATACAATTCCTTTTTTGAATATATATGAAACCAAATTACCTTTTGTGAATCAATAATGCACTCATAGTGAAGTGGATATCACAATCGTCTTCGGAACGATTATCGAGGGTTCGAGTCCTTCTGGGTGCACCATATAAATGATTGAAAAGGAGATTACATGAAAGGGAAATATACACCGCCAAAAGAAGTTTTGCCAGATGTTGAAATTAGATATGGGAAACAAGAAAACATTGAAAATATTTGGAAAGAGATCTCACAAGAACCTGATGTTGAACAAAGAAAAGTTTTGATTGACAATCTTGTCGGCATTCTTGAACAGAACTCAGAAAAAAATGGATTTTATGGAAATCAAGATATTGTTGATTGTGGTGCTAATCGTGGGTTTAAAATAGATGATAAGGAAATTTATTATATATTTTTTGATTATTTAAAACAAATAATCGAAAATAATTTAGAAGCCAAACCGACTGATGGTGCTATAATTAACAAAGCAATTCGTTTAACAATTGATGATTATAACGCTAAAGAAAAAAAGTATGACTATAAAGTAGAGTATAAAACCTCAGAAGACGATATCGAAGGGCGACGCCGAGAGTTAAGATTGCTTTTGACTGAAAAAACTTATGATCAGGAAAGTGATGATTTTATTTGTCAATCAATTGATAGGCAAAGGGGACATTGTTGTTTGCTTTGCACGGAGAAATCGGCAATAGCGCACAATCTGTGGCTTCTTACAGGGGCGACATCTTATCATTGTTTATCTAAAAGTGAAAATTTAGCAGGTGGCTCCATGTCGTATGAACGGGATTCTCATCATTTTACCATAGTGGAGTATGATAATAAGTTTAGATTGTATGATGTGTCGATGAACAATTTTTGTATGTTGGAAAATGATTGTGTAGATAATATGTTGTCAGGGAAAGGGTTGGCAGTTCAAAATGTTCAAAATCCGGGAGTCTATGCAAAAAATTATGTGGATAAAGAATCGTCTATTGCAGATTTTATAAAATAAAAAAGGCTTACATACGTAATCTGTTTTATTTTTCCGAGATGTTAAGTTTAATTATTATGCTAGTTTAAGTTTTGTGTCTTTCAAAAGCATTTGTATTGGCTTAGTTAATTTTGTGCATATTATTATGTATAAATTGAACAAATAAGGCATATAATAGCATTATGAAAAAGAATGTGATTTATATTGTAGTTTCAATTTTAATTGTTGCAGGGCTGGGGACTCTTTTTACTCAACTTGGAATGGGGTGGTTTGACGGTTTAGATAAGCCAACAGAGTGGATTCCGTCTTGGATTATTCCCATTGTGTGGACGGTGATATATGGGCTGTTTGCATATGTGCTTATCAAATGGCAATCAAGAAGACCAATTTCAAAGGAAAATATCATCCTTTTGATTGTCAATGGGGTTTTAAATATTCTTTGGTGTTTGGTATTCTTTACCCTTAATCAATTGTTTTTGGGAAATGTTGTCATTATCATAAATGCTCTATTTGCCATCAGATTGTATTTAGAAATATGCAAAGATGATGCAATGAACGGATTTATCATCTCTCTTTATCCTATTTGGCTTTGCATAGCTACAAGCTTAAATATGGCTTTATGGATATTAAATTAAAAGAAAGTTGAAAAGACTTTCTTTTTTTGTAAATAATACTTGACATTTTGTTTTTTCTTTGCGTATAATAACAATGTAAAGTTTACTTTACATAAAAGGGAAAAAGTATGGAAAAAGACGAAATATTAAAAAAATCACAAAGCAAAAAAGTGGTTATTGGGGAGATGGAAAAGACAAAAATTGATAAGTCAAATTGGATAGCAGTGATTTGTGCAGGCGTTATGGCAGTTGTTTTTATGATTGTTTTAGGTGCTTTGGGACTCAGAGAATGCATTTGGGCAATTGGTGCGATTTGTTTTACTTGGGCGAGTGCGTTTTATTTTTGTCAGTATTTTATTGCGAAACGTCTAGTCGGAGTTTTGATTGGAGCTGTTTTAGAAGGTTTTGGTGCATGTATTATGATTATTAATTTTATTCTTGACTTATCTGGAGTGATTTAATGAACAATAGATTGATTTTAAAAAACAAGGTCAGACAGCTTCGTAAAGAAAAAAACTTATCCCAAGAAGACTTGGCGAAAACGGTTGGAACAACTAGACAAACAATTATTTCCATTGAGAAGGGGATATTTAATCCGTCAGTAAAACTTGCAATTCTATTATGTATTGCCCTTGACGTGGATTTTGAGCATTTGTTTTATTTTGAATAAAAATTGGGTTCATATACTCCAGTGTTTTTTGTTTTTTTAGTTTGCAAACCAAATTATAATTTTGTTTTTATTTGAAATATAGATTTATTCCTATTTGTAGCGATATTTTGACAAAAAAAATTATTTGACACTTATAATAACCCAAAAACATTGTATATTTATTTCGAAAAAGAAGATTTTTGTGTTATACTTAGTTAAAACAATAGGGAGAAATAATGAATAAAGAAATAAAATTTAAATTAACAAATAAAACATTGCCACTTCTTCCGTATATTCACGGTGAAGTATTGGAAGATATTAAGATGGAAGGAGATAAGCTTATTTTGTCTTGCAGTTTATCTGGTAGCAAAGGATATATAAATTCTGTTGTGGATTTTGATGCAAACAGACTGACTATTTCAACAAATCTTTTAGATGATGCAGATTGTGATATTGAAATTTCAAAAACATTCCATAAAAAAATGCTTAAGGAAAGAAGTAAGCTTGGATATGGAAAAAAATCAAATATTTATGCAATAAGAGATTTCTTGAAAATTTATAAAGGCTATCCATTATATTTTGCTCGCACAATGGTTGGCGTCGAAAAGGTGCATATTGTTTTTGAAGGTAAGGCAGGAGTTGAAGCAAGATTGATGATCAACTGCAAAGAAATCACATATACATTTAGTGAATAGGAGAAAGAATGAAACTGACAAAGCAAGATGAAGAATTAATTGAGATTGCTCGCGAAGTTGTGCTTAAAAATAGTGATATTTATAATGATCCTTCTATGCACGTAGGTTGTGCTGTTCGTGCAAAATCAGGCAAGGTGTATATTGGAGTAAATTTAAAAACGTCTCACTCTGTGTGTGCCGAACAGGTAGCAATAGGGCAAGCATACGCTTGTGGAGAAAGAGCGCTTGATAGTATTGTTGCAGTCAAAATGGATAAAGAAGGTAAAACAAGGGTTGTTTCGCCTTGCGGGTTATGTAGATATATTTTCGAAAAGTTTGGATTGAATTTAAATGTTGTTGTAGAAGATATTGAAAATAAGAAAATATTAAAAGTTTCATCAGATAAACTTTTGCCATATCCGTATAAGCGAGAAGATAAATTAAATAAATAGGGCAGTGTTTTTGTTTGCCCTGTTTTGTTTAATAATAGTTTGTTATGTTTTTGTGATATGTTATAATAAATCAAAAGGAGCGTTTATGAATATAAGAGAAAAATTAAAAGAATTAGGGCAAGAGCAATTATTAAAGTTTGAAAAAGATCTTACGAAAGAAGAGTTAAGTATTCTTGAAAAACAACTTGAAACGATTGATTTTTCATATTTAGATGAATTGAATAAAAAAGCTGAACCTGACATAAGAGAAGTTTCACCAATAAAGGCAATGACAAGAAAAGAAATTGAAGAAAGGAAACTTGAGTTTAAGAAAGTTGGGCTTGACGCATTAAGAAAAGGAGACGTAGGGCTTCTTTTAGTGGCTGGTGGTATGGGCACAAGACTTGGCTCTGATCACCCAAAAGGAGTTTATAATATAGGTAAAACAAAAGATGTTTTTATTTTTCAGCGTCTTTTTGAAAATGCGCTAGAAGTTGTAAAAGAGTGCGGAAGAATGATGCCATTTTTCATTATGACGAGTGAAAAAAATGACGAAGAAACAAAAGCATTTTTAGAAGAAAAAAATTATTTTGGATATGATAAAAACTATATAAGATTTTTTGTTCAAGAGATGGCACCTTGTGTAGATTTTAATGGCAAAGTTTTGCTTGAAGAAAAAGGAAGAGTTGCGTCGTCGCCTAATGGGAATGGCGGAATGTTTAAATCCTTGCTTAAAAATAAAGAAGCATACAAGCTTTTGCAATCAAGCGGGGTAAAGTGGCTGAATATTTTTGCGGTTGATAATGTTTTACAAAAAGTTGGTGATCCGGTTTTTGTAGGTGCTACTATCAAGGGACAATATCAAGTTGGTGCAAAGGTAATTCGCAAAGCAAATCCTTATGAAAAAGTTGGGGTTATATGTAAACGTGGCGGCAGTCCAAGTGTAATAGAATATGTTGACTTGACAGAAGATATGGCAACAGCAGTGGATGAGCAAGGTGAAAGACTTTATAATTTTGGTGTGATTTTCAATTATCTGTATGATATCGATTTACTTTATAAAATTAAAGATGAAAAACTCCCACTTCATATAGTTACCAAAAAGGTTTCTTTTGTAAATGATGAAGGTGAACTTGTAAAACCGCAAGAGCCAAATGCACATAAATTTGAATATCTTAATGTTGATTTGGTTGAATTTGCTTCGTCTGTTTTGCCTTTTGAAGTTATCCGAGAAGAAGAATTTGCACCTATTAAAAACAAAGAAGGTGTTGATTCGGTTGAAAGTGCACAAAAATTATTAGAACTCAACGGATATATCTTGTAATAAAATTGATCGCAAAGGAGAAAATATGATTTTACCAACTTGGCTAGTGTTGTGCGTTGGCGTGCTTTGTTATTTTGCTTTGCCAATCGCAATTTGGTGTATTAGAAAGGATAGGGTAAGAAATATTCTTACAATAGTATTTTTTTGTATGTATTTGATTGTTCTATTTTGCGGGGTGTTTGGAAGTCTTGCGATATCTGAAAATCAAATAATAGTGGATTTTGATTTCGGTGGGCAATGGTGTAGTAAAACAATTAAGTGGTCGCTTTCTCACATTGCGACATTTGATTTGGTTATCAATCTTTTAATGTTAATTCCTGTAGGAATGATGATTTATTATTTTGCGAGAAAAAAGCAGTGGTGGGCAAAGCTTTTGATTTTAATTGGTTTTGGATTGCTAACAGGCTTATTGATTGAAACTTGTCAGTTTGTTTTACCTATCCCGCGTTCAGTGCAATTAAGTGATGTCCTTTTAAATTGCCTGAGTGTAACTGTAGGGGGATTGATTGCTTGGGGATATTTAGCGATTATCAAGAAAATCCGAAAATATTAATAATAAAATCATAAAAAAGAAGATATTTTGAATTTTCAAAATGTCTTTTTTTTATTTGTAAAAATATATTTGTTGATAAAGTTCACATTTTTATATTTTATTTCATTTAAAAATATAGGGGGGATTATGAAATTTAATATTGCAATTATAGGTGCAACAGGATTGGTTGGCAGGACTACTTTAAAGATTTTAGAAGAAAGGGGGCTTTGCAGGCATAATATATTTTTATTTGCGTCGTCAAAAAGTGAAGGCGAAAAAGTTTTGTTTGCGGGAAAAAGCAAAAAAATAATCAGCCTTTGCGAAGAAACTCTTTATCAAAGAGTATATGACTTTGCGCTGTTTTGCACTGGCGAAGATATTTCAAGGAAGTATATTGACTTGCTAGCTAAAGCAGGTTGCCAAGTGATTGATTTTTCTTCGGCGTATCGAAAGGATTATCCGTTGATTGTCCCAGAAGTGAATATGGCAGATGCGCAAGGGAATATTATTTGCAATCCAAATTGCTCAACAATTGCTAGCGTTGTTGCGCTTAATGAGATACATAAAAGATTTGGGCTTGAAAGAATAGTCTATTCAACTTATCAAGCTGTAAGCGGAGCAGGAAAAGGTGCAATGTCTGAATTTGACGAAACAAATTCAATGCATCTTCAATTTTTGGATTATCCTATTAAGAATAATTTAATTCCATATATCGGCAGTATTGATGGAAATGGCTGTTGCACCGAAGAAAAGAAAATGCTGTTTGAGACGAAGAAAATTTTAAATGATTTTGATATAAAAATTTCTGCGATGACGGTGAGGGTTCCTGTTGATATTGGGCATAGCATTTCAATTTTTTTTGAAACTAAACAGAATGTAAGTGTGGACGAATTGCGAAAAGTGTTAGATGAAAGCGAAGGAGTGAAATATATTACTCACCCAATGCCAATGCTTAGCAGAGAGCAAGATTATGTTTTGGTTGGAAGGCTTAAAAAAGACGAGTTTAATGATAAAAGTTTTTCACTGTTTTTGTCGTCTGACAATTTAAGGAAAGGGGCAGGTCAAAATGGTGTGCAAATATTGGAGAAGTTGATTGAAAGAAAAAATAGTAGTTTGTAAATTTGGAGGAAGCGCGACGACTAGTGAACAATCCATTGAAAATATCCGGTTGTTGACACAGGATAAAACTAGGAGGATTTTAGTTTTTTCTGCTATTGGCAAAGAATTTCAAAATGATTTTAAAATCACTGATTTGTTGATTGCGTTGACAAAAGAAAATGACAAGGTTTTGATAATTAACAAAATAAAAGATAAATTTGATAAAATTTCTTTAAAAATCGACAAAAACGTCAATATTAATGAAAAAATCAACAAAACAATTGCTAAATATAATAAAAATAAAGATTTTAATTATTTGATTTCCAGGGGAGAATATTTAACAAGTTATTTGCTTAGTAAATATTTAAATATTCCTTTTGTGCCTGCTGAAAAAATAGTGTATTTTAAAAATGAAAAAATTGATTATAGAAAAATCAGAAGAAAATTAAGCTATTATTTAAATAAATATCAGCAAATAATTGTTCCGGGTTTTTATGGGATAGATGAGAATAATAAGTTGAAATTATTCTCTCGTGGGGGAAGTGATGTTACTGGGGCGATTTTTGCTAAAATTTTAAAATCCTGCATATATGAAAATTGGACAGATGTTGATGGGGTTAAAGAAATTAATCCTATTTTTAGTCATTCAAATACAATCAGGAAAATGAATTATTCTCAGCTGAAATTGATGACAAGTATGGACGCCAAAGTGATTCATAAAGATTGCGCAGATATTTTAAAGGGTAAAGGCATTGAGCTGCTTGTTGCAAATATTTTTAATATAAATGGCGAAAAAACAACTGTTGATGATTTTGCAGAGAAGAGTTTTTTCGTGTGTTATAAAGAAAATAAAAAGGGTGTTTTGATAGTGTCGTCTAATAATAGAATGTTTGTGCGAAAGGAAGAGTTGAAAGAAAAGATTTTAAAGATTTACGAAAAGGGAGAATAGTATGTGCGGAGTTTATGGTTATATAGGAAACAATGCAATTGAAAAAACATTGAAGGGAATATCTCGATTAGAATATAGGGGGTATGATTCTGCTGGGATTGCTTTTTTGAATAAAAACAAAAATTTGCAGATTAGAGATGAAAAATTAAATAAAAATATCAAAATATATGATAAAAACATTGTTTGTATTAAGCAAACTGGCGAAATAAAAGAGCTAATGAAAGTTATGGCAGGCGTTGAAGCGGAATCTGAAATTGCAGTTTGTCATACCAGGTGGGTGACACACGGAAAGGTAAGCATTGAAAATTCGCACCCGCACATAAGTAAAAATGGGAAGTGGACACTTGTTCACAATGGAATAATTCAAAATTACATAGATTTAAAATCTTCATTTAATGATAGTGATTTTGTTAGCCAAACAGATACTGAAGTTGTGGTTCATCTTTTAGAAAAAATGGATAACGGAAATCCTTTAGAAACGTTGAGAAATGTATGTGAGCTTTTGGAAGGTAGTTATGCACTAGCGGTGATTTGTAGTGACTGGCCAAATGAAATTTTTGTGGCAAAGAAAGAAAGTCCGGTTGTTGTTGGTTGTGGGGAAGGATTTGGCGTTGTATGTTCGGATTTAAATAGTATTGAAGAGTGTGAAAAAATATTTATTCTTGACGAAGAAAACCTTGCAGTTGTTGGACGAAATTGCGTAGAGATATATGATTATAAACTAAATAAGCAAGTAAAAAAATCTATCAATATAGAAAGGGAAAATGATAGTTTTGAAGTTGAAAATCATCCACATTATATGTGTAAGGAAATAAACGAAACTCCTAAAGTTTTATTAAAAACTATTGAAAAATACGAAAAAATTGATGATTTTTTGTGTGTTTTTGATAAAATTGACTTAAAAAGCATCGATAAATTGTTGATAATTGGTTGCGGAACAGCATATCATGCAGGGAAAATAGGCGGAGAAATTATTGAAAAAGAGTGCAAAATTAAAACTGAAACTATGCTGGCATCTGAGTTTATTTCAAAAGAGTTTTTGTATGACCAAAAGACGCTTGCAGTCTTTATAAGTCAAAGTGGGGAAACGGCAGATACATTGAAGGCGATATCGCGATGTAAAGAAAATGGCATATCAACACTAGCAATTACAAATGTGAAAAACAGCACAATTACAAGAGTGTGTGATTATGTAATTTATACTTATGCTGGCAAAGAAATTGCGGTTGCAAGCACAAAGGCGTTCAACTGTCAAGTTGCCCTTATCTATCTTTTTTCGGCATTCTTAAAATCTGTTAAAGAAGGGAAGGATTATTTGCGGGAAGAAGGGGAACAATTGAAAAAAGTTGCTGAAAAAATCAGGCAAACAAACAATGATTTGTGGTGTAAAAAAATTGCTGAAAAAATCAAAAATGAAAAAAGTATTTATATGATTGGGCGGGGACTGGATTATCTTCTTGCAAAAGAAAGTGCACTAAAACTTAAAGAGATTTCTTATATTCACTGTGAAGCGATGCCGGCGGGGGAACTTAAGCACGGGACGATTTCATTAATAGAGAATGGAAGTAAAGTTTTCGCTTTTTGTTCGGTTGATGAAGTGGCGGGTTTAATGGAAGCGAATATAAAAGAAGTTCAGAGTCGTGGGGCAGACGTAGTTGCTATAAGTCGTTTTGGGGTGTCGTGCGGTGCGGAATGTGTAAAAGTGGATAACTTGCTAGAAAAGTATTTTCCTGTATATGCAGTTGTGTATATGCAAAAAATTGCCTACTATACGTCGCTTGCATTAGGAATAAATCCCGATAAGCCAAGGTCGCTTGCAAAAAGTGTAACGGTTGAATAATAAATAAGAAAATGTTTTTTAAATATTGCAGCTTCAAGGTGTTTTAATTTGAATAAAAAGCACTTTGTTTGAAACGTCCCTGTGCGTGTTAATCATATTATTAGTAATATAAATTATGAAAAATCTTCAAATTATTTGACATACTAGTATTAAAAGTGGTATTTTAAAATTAAGGAGATTTTTATGGGAAGAAAATTCAAAATGGCTATAGTATTCATGATACTTTTTGGAATCCTAGGCTATGCTGCGGGTTTCGGGCTTAATTATATGAATGCTCAAGATATTCAAGCTTCACTCACGTCAGATCTTGCACTTATGATAATGGGGTGCGCTGCTGGGGGCGGATTTATTTTGGGATTATGCACAAAAGGCAAAAAGGAAGAAAAACACAAAAATAAAGGTGTTACTACCGAAGGGGAAGAGACTGATATTGCATTTGACTCTAAATTCATTTCGGCTGAAACTTTAAGGACTGATAAAGAACTTATTTATTCTACTTGGAAAGATCTTCCAATGTGCAATAAAACAGGTTTCATTTTTAGAAATAAAAGAGTAGGCAGTAAGTTTGAAGTTAATATGAAACCAGAAACTCACGCTCTCGTTTTGGGAACTACAGGAACTGGTAAAACACAACTTCTCGCAAACCCAACAATCAGAATTTTATCTCACTCGGCAGAGAAACCAAGTATTGTTATGACTGACCCTAAGGGAGAACTTTATGAAGACAACGCAGATGTGCTTAGAAAGGAAGGGTATAACGTAATTGTTTTAAACCTTAACGATCCTTACGAGTCTTCTATGTGGAACCCAATGGAAATTGCTTACAATACTTATCAAAGAGCAGGCAATCTTGCGAAAGAAGTGAAAAAGTATATTGATTGCACTCCTGAAGATATGGGATTTACTCGAATTTCAGAAGCAGACCTTAATGGTGCTACTTATGGCAATACTTGGTATGGTTTCGAAGGAAAGGCATTCCCAACTCACGATATGATTAAGCGAGAACTTCTTGCGACAAAAATCAAAC
The DNA here is from genome assembly GCA_015069325.1 of Clostridiales bacterium. Classification (GTDB taxonomy): domain Bacteria; phylum Bacillota; class Clostridia; order Christensenellales; family UBA1242; genus Caccovivens. Next base: position 235,517 of record SVIV01000002.1, on the reverse strand, counting down.
TTGAAGATGAAGCAAAAAGCGACTTAAGAAATATTGCGCTTTCTCTTATTCCAGATGATCCACAATGCAAAGATCCAACTTGGCCAAATGGTTGTAGAGACTTTATTACAGGTCTTATGTATGCGATGCTTGAAGATACTCGCGATCCAAGACTTGGTATGACAAAAGAAAAATTCAACTTCTTCAACCTTTACAAAATGGCTATGAAAAGAGATCCTGCAGGGGAAAGAGAAAGTCAACTGAAAACTCTTGCAAAATACGCGGAAGGCAGAGATACAATCAACGGAAATGTTCAACAACTCATGTCAACTGTTTGCGGTGCGGCATCAGTTACACAAAGATCATTCCTTTCAACTCTTGGTTCATCAGTAGGTAAAACTCTTGGTGATGACGGTATTTTGTATGTTACAAGCGGAACGGAAATTGACTTTACTAAATTTGCAGATCAACCAACAGCATTCTTTATTAGAATTCCTGACCATAAAACAGAAAGACACCCAATTGGTGTCCTTTGCATAAGCCAACTATATAAAGTGCTTGTAGATGTGGCAAATAAAACAGTTAATCCTAAAAATGGCAAGAAAGGAAAACTTAAACGTCCTGTTTACTTTATCCTTGATGAATTTGGTAATATGCCTGCAATTCCTGGATTTGGGACTATGGTTACTGTTGCTCGTTCGAGAAATGTTTTCTTTGAAATTATCTTACAATCTTATACTCAGCTTGATATTAAATATGGTTCAGAAGAAGCGAAGAATATTCGCGGAAACTTCCAAATGGAAGTGTTCTTAGGTTCGGAAGATCCTTCAACAATTCAAGCCTTCTCTGAAGCCTGCGGTGAAACTACAGTCTTCCACGAAGAAGAAAATAGATCAAGAAATACAAAAGATACAAATCAAGGAGAAAACATTTCGACTTCAACTCAACGCACAAGAAAACCGCTTATCGATAAGCAAGAACTTCGTCAGCTTCCACGTTGGACTGTTATTGCAAAAATTTTCAGAAAGAGCATTATGAAAGATATTATGACTCCATTCTTTGAATGTGAATTTATGGAAAAGAGTTCGGCAAAAATGCCGGCAAGAACGTCAAAGCCATTAGATGTAAGCAGAATTTTCTATGACATTGATAAGAGAAATAATATTGTTTTTGGAAATAAACCAGACGACGATTTTGGATTTTAATCGGGGAAAGAGAGAATAGCTCTCTCTTTTTTGTTTAAATAAGTAAGTATAATTGGCTATTGAAGTAAAAGAAGGCTACAAAGATGAATTTATAATCAAATTGCTTGACTTATTTTCGATGTTCTCTTTATAATAAAAGAGATAAGAGAAATTTTTCGATTTTAAAAATAATATAATGGGGATTAATTGAATGTCAAATCAAGTTTCAAGCAAAAAATTTAAAACTACCGTTATTTCAATGTGTCTTGGTTTTTTAATGGTTGTTGGTGCTGTAATCGGAGTATGGGCTGCAACTACTCAAAACTATAAGGCAGGATTTAATGTAAGTTATTCAGTAGGCGACAACGTTGCAGCGAAGGTGCGCACAGAATATTACGTGCCAAATCAAGATAGTGATGGTGATGGCAAAGAAGACGGTGCGATTACAGTTACTACAAATGAAGCAGGCAATGATGTTGAACACGATGGTAACGGCTATATAACATTTAATTCAAGTGATGAGTCAACAGAAAAAGAAGTATATATAGGCAATATTAAACTTACTCCACAAACTCCAAAGGTATATTTTTATTTTACAATTCATAATCTCATTGAAACAGACGGAAATTTTATTCAGGTTATTGTAAATGGGAACTATGAAACAAGAAACAATGTAACAGTTAAAACAACATATTTAAATACAGAATCATTTGCGCTTTCATCTTCAGCGTCAATAATGTCAGCTGATGATTATGTAAATAAACAATATGACAATGTATCAGGACTTGGCGTAAAAATCATTTGTTTTGAACTTTCGGTAATTGATATAAACAAGCAAGCAACGATTGAAGGAGACATTGCGTTAGGGTTATACTTTAGTGAAGCAGAACAAAGTGTATCAACGCTTTCAAAGACAGCATTGAGAAATAATTTTTGGTATTATTTAGAGGGTTATGGGGCAGGAACCGTTTTAGAAGAAGATAAAGTTGGTGATTTGATTTTTGACTATGCACAAAACAACCCATCACTTGCGAAAACAGGACCCGATGTATCTGATGCCGGAGACGGCAGCATTTGGGTCGTTAAGAATGATGGCAAAACTTATATTCTTTCAGAAGGCACTATTTGTTTGCCCGCAGACTCTTCTTACTTGTTTGAGTGTTCTATGGAATTTGATGCAGATTACGGCAATCTATATGATGATTCCCCGTATATAATAGAACAGGGGTATTATCCGCATATGACCAGCTTAATATTTAAAAATTTAAACACATCAAGCGTCGAAGAAATGTCATCTATGTTTTCAGAATGCAAACTTACAAGTCTAGATTTATCTAGTTTTGATACCTCAAATGTAACAGATATGTCAGGAATGTTTTTGAATTGCGAAAGTCTCGCTAGTCTGGATTTATCGGACTGGGACACATCAAGTGTAACAAATATATCATCTATGTTTTCAGGTTGCAACAGTCTTAGAAGTATAAATGTGTCCAATTTTGATACATCGTGTGCAACAGATATGTCACGTATGTTTTGGAATTGCAAAAGGCTTGCTAGTCTAGATTTATCTGACTGGGATACATCAAACGTAACAAATATGTCAGGAATGTTTTCTTCTTGTGATGCCATAAAAAGTCTAGATTTATCTAGTTTTGATACCTCAAATGTAACAGATATGTCATCTATGTTTTGGAATTGCGAAAGTCTTACTAGTCTAGATTTATCTGAATGGGATACATCACGTGTAACAGATATGTCCGGTATGTTTAATCAGTGCTTTAAGCTTTTAAGTTTAGATATATCTAGTTTTAATACATCATTCGTAATAGATATGTCACTGATGTTTCGATCTTGCTATGCCATTACAAGTCTAGATATATCTAGTTTTGACACATCACGTGTAATAGATATGTCATTTATGTTTAACGGTTGCAAAAGTCTTGCAAGTATAGATGTGGTCAATTTTGATACATCGCGTGTAACAGATATTGCTAATATGTTTGCAGGTTGCGAAAGTCTTACAAGTATAGATGTATCTAATTTTGATACGTCAAATGTAACAAATATGTCATATATGTTTGGGAAGTGTGATGTCCTTACCGTTTTAGATTTATCTGGTTTTTCCACATCAAATGTAAAAGATATGTCATATATGTTTTACAACAGCAGTAATCTTACAACAATTTATGTTGGCAGTGCTTGGTCAACAGCTAAGGTTTCAATTAGTGAGTATATGTTTACTAATTGCACAAGTCTTGTAGGTGCTGTTGCGTATAATTCAAGTAAAACAGACAAGTCAATGGCAAATTACACAACTGGATATTTGACTTTAAAATAAACAAAAAAAAGATGCAAATTTTGCATCTTTTTTATTTTTCACACTATTTTAATTGAATAAATATAATGTTTTATGATAAAATGAATTAAAGGTGAAGATATGATTATTATTAAAGATAAAAAAGATAGCATTGCAAAAATAAAACAAATGGGATTAAATCATTTTCCACAAGATGTTTTTGACATTGATGATGAAAATGCAATTGAAGAGTTTTTTAAGCTAAATCCTGCTGACGAATATGTGCTTAGAAGCACTAGCAAAACAAACGGGGCATTTTTTTATGTAAAGAGTTTTGAAGAAGCAAAAGAAAAGTTTTCTGAGTTTGACGATGAACTGACAATATCTGTTTCAATGAGACCATATCAAGAAGATATTGTTTTGCTTGGCGATATTACTGTAAAACGTGATAGCACAAGTGAAATGGTGGATATTACTGCAAGAGATGATGAAAATGCAAATCATAGAAATATTTACGAAAATCCAAAGTATAATTTTCACGCATCTTTAGACGATGACAGGCTTTGGGATATACCTGGCTTTAGCAAACTTATGAGATATATTTCCGACAATGAACTTTATGATGTGATAATTGAATTTGTGGTTTATTCTATTAAGGTAGGGGTTAAAAAAGATAATGTTGCAATAATTGAAATTAGGACAGGATATTAAGACATCAAAAATGATGTCTTTTTTATTTAAAAAATATATTTGCATTCTTGTTTAGTTTGTGATAAAATAAAGTTATGGAACTACAGAATATTATTACAAAAAGCAGTGACTTTTTAAAATTGCAAGAAGAAATGCAAAAAGGATCTCTTGCAAAGTCTATTTTGCTTGTTACTCAAGACGGGAATTATAGTTATGAATTTGCACTGAGCTTAGCATCTGTAATTTTTAATAATGGAGATTTTATAAAAAACGAAAACTATTTGAAGGTTGAAAATTTATCTCACCCAGACTTAAAGATTTATCCACAAAAAGAAAAGCTTATGGTCGCTGATAGCGATAGTATTGTAGAAGAAGCATCAATTAAGCCGATATTTGCAGATAAAAAAGTTATAATTATTAGAAATATTGATAATGCGATGGAGCAGGCGCAAAATAAACTTTTAAAAACGTTGGAAGAACCAGCAAATAATGTATATTTTATTTTAACTACAACATTGATTGAGCAAGTTCTGCCAACAATTCGTTCCCGCTGCAATAAAACAGTTCTTGAAAAACTGCCTGTTGAAGTTGCAAGGCAGTTATGCGAAGGAAACGAACTGGCAGTTTCTTTGTGTGATGGCTATGCGGGAAAGGCATTAAGATTAAGTCAAAAAGAAAATTTAAAGTTTATGTTTGATGATGTGCTGTCTTGTATTACAGGTCTTAAAAACAGTAAAAACTTGATTCTTTATTCAAAAAAACTGTCTTCTTATAAAGATGAGTTTAATCTTTTAATAGAAATGTTTTCTTTGATTTTTGAAGATATGCTTTTTATCAAGACGGGAAAAATCAATAAAGTTAAACTTAAAGGGTATATTCAGCAATTGCAGATGATTGAAAGCGAATTTACTATATCTGCTATAAATGAAATACGAAAATTATTTGCCAAAGCGGTCAAAGAAATGATGTATAATTGCAATTTTATTATTGTTATTGAAAACTTATTATTAAACATTTTGGAGGTAAAATATATATGCAGATAGAAGTTGTTTCTGCGAGGTTTAGAAATGGGGTGCACGATTATTGGTTTAGTCCGAATGGTCTTGTGCTTAATGTGGGCAATTATGTAATTGTGGATACAGAGAAGGGAAAAGATATTGTGCGAATTACAAAAGGTGCTTCTTTGGTTGATGAAAGTAAAATTGAAGGTGCTCTTAAAAATGTTTTAAAAATCGCATCACAAAAAGAACTTGATGAAGGGGAAGAAAACTATAAAAAGGCAAATTCGCTTTATCCTGAAATAAAGGCAATTGTAAATAAAGAAGGCTTAGATATGAAAGTTGTAAACGTTGAGTCAAATTACAACTTCTCACGTCTAACGATAAATTTTACAAGTGAAGATAGAGTTGATTTTAGAGAACTTGTTAAGAAACTTGCAGATAAATATAAGACAAGAATAGAGCTTCGCCAAATTGGGCCTAGAGATGCAACAAGGCTTATTGGTGGACTTGGTATTTGCGGGAAAGTTTGTTGTTGTAAAGAAGGCTTTGGTATTAATGATTATGTGTCAATAAAAATGGCGAAAAATCAAGGATTGTCATTAAATCCAAACAATATAAGTGGTTTATGTGGAAAACTGTTGTGCTGTCTTGCTTATGAAAATCCTTATTATGTTGAAGCATTAAAAGTAATGCCAAAAATCAATAGTAAAGTTACTACAGAAGAAGGTGAAGGTGTGGCAATTTATAATGATCTTCTTAATAAAACAGTTTCAGTTAAATTTGAAAATGATTCATCAAGCGAAGTGAAATCTTTTCCGCTGGATCAAATTAAATTTAAAAATGACAACAAGTAGGCAGGAATATGAAACTTGCAGAAAATGAACGAATAGACGATTTGCAATGCGATGGCTTGAAAATTATTCAAGATAAATCATTATATACTTTTACTTCAGATTCAGTGGTTTTAGCAAACTTTGTAAAAACAAAAAAAAGTGATTTTTGTGTAGAAGTTGGAAGCGGAAGTGGGGTTATATCAATTCTTTTAAGTGCCAAATCTAAATTTCAAAAATGTTTGTGCTTTGAAATACAAGAACAAATGTTTAATTTGCTTAATAAAAATATTTCTTTAAACAATTTAAATGAAAAACTCGTAGCCATAAATGATGATATTGCAAACTTTGATAAATATATAAAAAGCGGAGAGATTGATGTGGTTTTCTCAAATCCGCCTTATATGAAAGAGGATATCTCAAGAAATCAAAATCAAGTGAGAGATATTGCAAGGCATTCTTCATATTTGCCTATACAAACACTTTGCTCGGTTGCGGGGAAAATGCTTAAAGTTGGTGGGAAATTTTATGTTGTTTATACTTCAGAACGAAGTGCAGAACTTATAGCGAATCTTTTAAGCAACAATCTTCAACCCAAAAAAATGTTCTTTACTGAGAATGGAAAAGGTCGAGTGGTTTTAGTTGTTATAGAAGCTGTAAAGGGCGGGAAAAGTGGGGTAACCGTTTTGCCACAACTGACAACAAATGATAAAGACGGCAAATATCTTGAGATTTTACAGACGAAATATGTAAAATAAAAGACCGAATGAAGGACTGATTAATGTTAAATGAGTATTATGGATAAAAAAGTTGGGATTCAAAAAGTCTTAACTTTTTTTAATTACGCCCTGAAAACTTGGTTTTAAACCAAAAGGCGAAAGAATTATCGACAAGTTTACGAAAGAATTATGCGATTTGTTTTATGCGTGATTTTACTTGACTTAAAATGCATTTTTATGTATCCTTATTATAAGGAGGAAATATTATGAATAAAACATTAAACAAGGCTTATTTTATTGTTTCGTTAATAGGTGTTATTTTAGCTTTCGCTAGTGCTATTTTGGTGCCAGTACAAATTTTAGCTGATGTAGAAATTCCAGGTGTTGTTTCTCGTTGGGTAAATGTTGCAGTTATGGCATTTTTATTAGCGACAATAATTATGTCTATCTTTTTAGTTAAAGGCGTAATTAAAAAAATTGCTCAAATATTTATGGGGATAGGAATATTAGCAATTTTAGCTTTAACAGTGTTGAATAATTTAAAAGTGGGAATAGGCGAGTTTGAACAAATTTTGTATTACGTTTTTGCGGGGGCGTTAATTTTTGGGGCAATTCTTTGGATTTTTACGCTATTTGTTAAAAAATTTAAAAGCGAAGAAAAAGCACCATACTTCTTTGCTTTTGAAATGCTAGTTTTTGGTTTAATCACACTTTTAACAATTACTGGTTTAGTTCCAAACTTAGAAACTTCATTCGCTTATACTTTTGCTGTAAGAATTTTAATTGGTTTAGTTACTAATCTCTATCATTCACTAGAATTAAAACATACAGATTCTAATAAGCCATTAATTGTGTTTGCGGTATTATTGTTTATTGCTTTAAGCTTTCCAATGGCAATCGCATATTCTACTATCTTATAGAAAATGAAAAAAACAAAAAGTCCGAATCAAAATCGGACTTTTTTTTGTTGTATTATGTTGAATTTTGTCTTTCTTTAAAAAATATAAATAATTTTGAAAACTTTACTCAACTTAAAAGCGGAGGATAAAAATGAATAAACAAATTTTGAAAAGAACGGTTGCTTTGGGTTGCTTAACCCTTGCTCTGTTTTGTGTGGTTAAGACGGAAGAAGGGAGCAAAAAACCAATTATTATGAAACAAATGGCGGTAGCTGAAGAAGTGGTAGAATTTAATGCCGACTCGTCGTTATCGGTGGAAGAAAGTGAAACTGTTGAAATGGGGAAAGAATTTCCTTTTAAGACTGAAGAAAATATCACAAAAGATTTTGTTGATTATTCAACAAATGCCTTTGATACAACAAGTGAGTCTGAAGTAGTTGAGTATCAATTAGATGACGAATTGTCGGTTATGGTTGTGGGCTGTGCAAAAGTTAAAGTCGCGCCAGATAGTGCGGTTATTAAAGCCAGAATTGAAACATTAGAAGGAGACATTGATGCATCTAAAGAAAGTGCACTTGAAATTTTTGATAATGTAACTTCTTCACTTTTAGACAAGGGGTTGACAAAAGAAAATGTGAAACTTGATTGCTTTAATTGTTTTCCTTGTTATGAATTTTCTTTAGCAAAATCTATTTCCGGTTATTCTTCATCTTGCACTATGTCTATTGAAGTTGTTCAAATGGATTCTTTGCAAGAATATATTGACGTGTTGACTGAAAATGGAATAACGTCAATTGAGAATATTTGTTATAAAGTGGCAGATATGGATTTGCAATACAATACTGCCTTAACAAGTGCTATTGAAAATGCAAAAAACAAGGCACAAGCTATTGCAGGAGAAGGACTTTCACTAGTCAATGTTAAAGAGGAATCGTTGCACTGTAGTAATTTTTTTGCAAGATGTTGTAGTGATGTTAAACTTGCTGACTATGTGGGCGAAGTTGAAATTGAAGCAAGGGTTGTTGCTGTATTTGAAAAATAAAAAAAACATATCAAATTGATATGTTTTTTTCTTAATTTGTTTGACTTTCCCCACCCCATATATGATAGAATGGAAGCAAATAAGGTTGTTGTTTTTGCGAGAGGATTATCTGTAAAAAAGGAGAAAAGAATATGGATAAATCGAAAAAAATCAAAGTAGTGGCTGTTAGCATAGCTGCGGTATTAATTGCTGCTGCAATTGTAGTTGTGCTGGGACTATTTGTGTTAAATCAGCCTACCACCAGTTTGTTGAATGGGAGGGCTTTTAAAAATGCATATAATAATGAAACAGAAATATATTTTAACGCATTTGATGATGAAAATGTATTTTATAATGGCGGAGATGTTAATGTAATTGAAGGGCTTTCATTTGTTGATGTTAGCGATGCTAAAGATGAAAGTATAAAGCTTTATTCTAATGGCACGCAAATGTTTGTTTTATCTAATCTTAAAATTGAATTGCCTGAAGATTGTTGCCTTTTCTTTGTTGACAAGGATAAAGTTACGACAATGAAGTTTAACAATGTTGATACATCAAATGTAGTAAGAATGGATTATATGTTTTTGGGGTGCACAAACTTAGAAGTGTTGGATATATCTGAATTTAATACTTCAAAAGTGACAACTATGGCGGCGATGTTTTGTCAATGCTTAAAATTGTCAGAGTTAGATTTGACTGGTTTTGCAACGGAAAATGTAACAGAAATAGATCAAATTTTTTCAGGTTGTAAAAGCTTGAAGGTTGTGGATTTATCTGGTTTTGATACTTCAAAAGTGGCAACTATGTTTTATATGTTTGCTGATTGTTTTGAACTGGAAACAATTTATGTTGGTGATAAATGGTCAACAAGTAACTTGGCAGATCGCTCATATGATATTTTTAGACGAAATAATAAATTAGTAGGAGCTGTTGCATTTGATGATAGCAAAACAGATGCGTCAATGGCAAACTGGGAAACAGGATATTTGACATACAAAGCAGCATAATTTGTTATGTTTATAATGCACAAAATGACAAATCAGAGTTATATTAACTTTTTTATTAATAGGAGAGAGTATGACAAAAATTTTACCTGAAGCAGAGATCAGGGATCGTTATGAAAATTCAATCAAAAGCGGCCATCATATACCGGTTATTGATGAAGAAACTCTTGATGCGGATGAAGATTATGAACAATGGAAATTTGACAAGGGATATGGTGCGGCTGAAGATTATTATGATGAACCTAATACAGCAACAGACAATTTGACGAATTTTAACGATGGTGATTTTGAAGAAGAAGATGATGATGTAGAATATGATTATTAGAAACACATAAAAATGCAATTTGCGATTTTGTAATACTGAAATAACTAAATATATGAATAAAAAAGCATATCAATTTGATATGCTTTTTTATTGTAACTTATTTAGGGAATTGGCACATAGGTGCAGTGATAATAGGACCAAGTTGAGAGTGCGTAGTAAGGTTTGCAAGTATTGTAACTAAGTTGTTTACTAATACTCTAGTAACAGGGCTTGTTTTAAAAAATTCAACAGCATCATCAAGTGCATCAAATTCACTTGTGTTTACAATTACTTCAACACCGATTCTTGCTTCAACAGTGAAAAGGCAAGAAGGATCTGGTTTAATGTTTCTTTGAAGTTCAACTTTCACAGCATCAGAGCGAAGTCTTTTTACTTCCATTTCGTCCCATACTTGAACATTTACATTTGAGTTTTGTTCTGGTTCTGATAGTCTTTGATAAGTGATTTTTTCTAAAATTGGTTTAAAATTCATATTTCTGATTACGTTTGCCATTATTGTCTCCTTTAAATTTCTTTTTCTTCGTTTGCCATTTCTTCAATGTCAGCAGGGGCATAACCATTTTCTACCGAAATTTCTTGGCCTGCGTCATTAACTTTATGGCTTGTGATTTTTGTTTTTTCGGTGCTAGCATCGTAAATTTCAACAACTTCATCAACTAAATCTTCTTGATTTTCTTTTGTCTTTCCAAAGATGTCGATTTGGGTAGCGCCATTAATTTTAACTTCTTTCATACATCCCCCTAAGTATGTGTATATTTTATCAAAAACCAAACAAAATGTCAAGTTTATAGATGTTTTTTATCAAAAATTACAAAAATAAACAAACAATCAATTAAATTGTATTAATTATTTATAAATGTTTTTAGAAATGAAAACAAGGCAATGGGTTAGGTTGTCTTTTTTATTTAAGGAAAACTACATTGCCGCAAAGCACATCATAATACGAGAATGTTTGAATGTTTTTGTTTCCATCTTTTTCAACAACTGTAAAAACGCTTGGATAAACATCGGTAACTATTCCACTGAAAAAGTCAATTTTTTTTCTTCCCCTATTTATATTCATTTCTACTTCTGTGCCTTTAAGTGAAAGTATCTTTGTTTTTATTTCGTTTAGGCCTAATCCTGCTTTTCTCATATTTCCTCCTAATAGTTTATATCCATTTTAAAAATATTTAAACTTTAGGAATAAAATCTGTCATTTGCGAGTATGTATATCTCGTAAATGTTTGGAGGGTTTATGGCATTTGAGAAGAAAACTTTTTTAACGGCAAGAAAAAGGTTGCTTGAAAAAAGCGAATTTAATGTAGAGTGTAACATTTCTGCAGGTGTTAGTTGCGGGAAAATTCTTGCTATATCAGCACAAGTTTGTGTGCAAGGGCAAGAAGTTGTGGATAAAATCATAACTTATTCTGGAATTATTGATATTAAGGCTGTATTTACGAATGAAGAAGGAGAAATTATTTCAATTAATTCAAGTTGTCCTTTTTCTTCTAAATTTGAAAGTGATGAAATTTCATCAAGTGCTTGTGCTTTTGTAAAAGTTGATGTAATTGATTATACAAGTGAAATTGTTGGCAGTGATAGTATTAGAGTGAATGTAGTGCTTTCTCAAAGTGGCTTTGTTGTTAATAACAATAGCAATTATTCATTATATTGTGATGATGAAGATGTTTGTTATCAAAATGAAGATGTTGAGATTGTAAAATTTGTTGATTGTGCAAAAGATTCGTTTGTAAGTGAAAGCGATGTCAATTTAAGAGAAAATATTAAAAAGATTTTGCTTGTTGAAAGTAATGCAATTGTAAAATCGGTGGAAGCGGGTGCGAATTATGTTGCGGCAAGCGGAGATGTGATCAGTCGAGTATTATATCTTACAGAAAATGATAAGTTTGAAAGTGGGTATATTCACGATACTTTTAAACAGGAAGTTGAACTTGCTGGAAGCACTAGAGATTCTTTAGCGGAAGGATATGTGGGTATTTGTCAAGAAGGTGTGGCTTGCGATATTGTGCAAGATGAGAAGGGCGGAAAACTTGTGATTAAAGTTCCAATCAACCTAAGCGTATTTGCTTATGAAAAAGGCGTAACGTCTGTAATTAAAGATTTATATAGTGTTAAAGCAAATGTAAATATTGCTATGAATTCTTATGAAATGAGTGATATGTGTGGAATAGAACTTATTGAAGGAAAAATTGAAGGTTCGCTTACACTTGACGATGAAAAACCAAGAGTTGACAAACTTCTATTTAGCGGTGGCAATAAAGTTAGCATAATAAATCATTATATAAATGAAGGAGAACTTTTTGTTGAAGGTATTGCCCAAACAACAGTAGTATATTTAAACGATGACACTTCTTCGCTTTATAGTGTAGTTTTAGATGTCCCTTTTGTGATATCAGATAAAATTAAGTGCCCAAGCGATTCAATGCTGTCTCTTAGTGCGGTGATAACAGATGCCGATGTTGTGGTGAAAAAAGGAAGAGAACTTATATATGATGCGAAGGTGAAAGTTGGTGTAAATTGTTGCAGAAGTATTAATGGGGCAATTATTTCGGACGCTGTTTTTGCGGAAGAGTTTGATAAAAAAGATTGCGCAATGGAAGTTATTTTTGCTCCTAAAGGAAAAGATTTGTGGGATATTGCAAAGTCTGCACACGTGCAAGAAGGTCTTATAAGATTGCAAAACCCAGATGTAACTTTCCCTGTTGAAAAGGACACTCCGTTGATTCTTTTTTATCAAAGAAAGTCAGATCGAGAAAATAATTAATTAAAAATATATTAAAAAACGCAAAAAAAATTGATTTTTGCGTTTTTTCTTTGTTTTTGCTTTCAAAAATATGCAAATAAACATATCGAAGGAGAAAAAATATGAAATGGGTGATATCTTTTATTTCGACTATAGGCATAATTTTAATTTTTATTTGTGGTCCTACTAATGTGAATGAAACAAAATATTTAAGAATACATATCAGGGCAAATTCAGATTCACAGGCCGATCAAATGGTAAAATATATTGTGAAAGATGCGGTAGTAGATTTTCTTATTCCGCTGTTAAGTGAAGTTAATTCTTTTGAAGATGCCAAAAATTGTGTTGAGCAAAATTATAGTGAAATTGAAAGTGTGGCGAATGGTGTGTTGCAAAATTATGGATTCAATTATAAAAGCAGTGCATTGATTAATACCGAACATTTTCCTACGCGTCAATATGATGAAATTGTTTTGCAAGAAGGCGATTATGAATCGCTGATTATCAATTTGGGAAGTGGGCAAGGAAATAATTGGTGGTGTCTTGTTTATCCTGCATTTTGTTTTACTTCTTCAACAAATTCTGACAATGTTGTATATATTTCTAAAATTTTGGAGATAATTAAAAATATAACAAAGGGGGATTAAATGAAGAAAAAGTTGATTTCGTTGCTTGCACTATCTATTCTTGCTCCATCATCTTTAGTTGGGGTTGCAGTTGCAAATGATTTATCTCATCAAGAAGTGGTGGCAGAAGCGGCAACTACATATTCAGAGAGTGTGAAAATTCAGACCAAGTTAAAGCGTTGGGGTTATTATACTGGTGCTATTGATGGCATATATGGTCCAAAAACAAAAGAAGCTGTCCGGTATTTTCAAAGAAAAAATGGACTTGCTGTAGATGGCATTGTTGGTCCTAAAACTGCGGCTGCAATGGGGATAACATTATCATCAGGTTCTTCAAGTAGTAAGGTAAGTTCCAGTGATTTAAACTTGCTTGCAAGGTGCGTGTATGCTGAAGCGCGTGGAGAACCTTACACCGGGCAAGTTGCCGTTGCGGCTGTCGTTTTAAACAGGGTAAAAAATTCAGCTTTCCCTAATACTATTTCGGGGGTGATTTATCAACCTTGGGCATTTACTGCAGTTAATGATGGTCAGATAAATTTAAGCCCTAATTCAACTGCATATAAAGCAGCTCAAGATGCGTTGAATGGTTGGGATCCTACGTATGGATGTTTATATTATTATAATCCTGCAACCGCAACAAGTTCTTGGATTTGGTCAAGACAAACGGTGGTAACTATTGGTAAGCACGTATTTGCATTATAAGGGGGCGAAAATGGAAGGGCGAAAAACGCAATTTTTAAAAAAAGAAGATAAAAAAAGAAAAAATAGAGTTATTACTGCACTTGCTGTTTCAGCAGGAGTTTTGGCACTTTCGACAACAGTGCTGGCAATTTCGTATGGTGTGAGTGAGAGTCAAGCGCAGGGGTATAAAACCGAACTCGAAAATGTGTATAATGATAATTTTTATAATCTTTTAGAAAGTGTAAATAATTTAGAAACTAAACTTGCTAAAACTATTCATTCAAGTGGAACTTATCAACGAAAAACATTACTTGAAGCGTCAAAAAATGCTAGTGAAGCGGGGATTTCTCTTTCTGCATTACCGTTATCTCAAAATGATGTTCAAGATACTGTTAAACTTGTGAATCAAATTTCAGGTTACACTTCCATTTTGGCGGAAAAACTTGCTCAAGGAGAATCTTTGACAGGGGAAGAAAAGTCAACGCTTGTAAATGTTCATCAAAGTGTGTTGGATTTGCAAAATCAACTGAATGAATTTGCACGAAAATTAAATAAAGGTTATTCAATAATTGATTCAAGTATGAATGTTGACAGTGGTAGCAATGAGTTTAGCACAAATTTAACATCGTTAAAGTCAACAGAGATTGAATATCCAACAATGATTTATGATGGTCCGTTTTCAGATTCGGTTGTCAATGTTACTGTTAAGGGGCTTAAAGGGAAAGCGGTTGGCCAAGAAGATGTTTTGGCAAAAATTGAAAAACTCTTTCCTAATCTTGTCCGAACGGACTTTGAAGGAGAAACCAACGGGCGATTTGAAACCTATAATTTTAGATTGACAAATTCAGATGATGAAATGCTGTATTTGCAAGTTTCTAAAATAGGTGGGCATATTTTGACAATAAGTGGAACGGGAGAAGAAGGAGACGCATCAATTGATGAATCAGAAGCAAAAGATTTGGCTTTAAGATTTGCAAAAGAAAATGGCATTCAAGATGGTCAAGTTGTCTGGTCGGATAGCATAAAAGGAGATGTTTATTTTAATATTGCTCCAATTCAAAATGGTATAATTTTATATCCAGACCTTGTCAAAGTAAAGATAAATATGGCAACAGGGACAATTGTGGGCTATGACGCGACTTCATATTTTACTAATCATACAAATAGAGTGTTGACAAAGGGAAGTTTGACGAAATCTCAAGCAGTTGGATATTTACATTCAACTTTTGAAATTATCAATTCTCGCTGGGTTCTTTCTCCGCTTGATTATAACAGAGAAGTTGTTTGTATGGAAGTTGAAGCAAATGGTGAAGATGGGAAATATTATTTCTTCTTTAATGGCGAAACTGGGGAACTAGAAAACGTGCAAAAAGTTATTGAAACGGATAATGGAAATTTAATAATGTAAAAGACAATCGAAAGATTGTTTTTTTTGTTTGTGGATATGGTAGAATGGACGATTATGGGATTTGATAAAAAAAAAGAGCCGGAAGGCTCTTTTTTTTGTATATTATTCAGCTTTTGTTTCAAGTGCTTGGTTGTAAGCAGCGAGAACTTCAGTTTTGATATACTCTCTAGTTTCAGTTTTGATTGGGTGAGCGATGTCTCTGTGTTCTCCATCAGCATGTTTTTTGCTTGGCATTGAAACGAAAAGACCGTCTTTTCCATCAATTACTTTAATGTCGTGAACTACGAAGCATTCGTCAATAGTGATTGATGCAATTCCTTTTAATTTTTCTTCTTCTTTGAGTCTGATTCTAACGTCTGTGATTTTCAAGTGTCTATACCTTCCTTTTATTTGTTTTAGTCTTGATGACTTATCTTTATTTTAGACAAAACATATAAAAAATCAAAATAATTTTCACATATTTTTTATTTATTTTCAACAATTTTGAATGTTTTTCATACAAAATGATATGATTTTTAATTTTTGTGGGGCAGAAATCAATTATAAATTGATAAAAGGCTATAGCGACAAGACATTGGTTTTTTTGCACGGGTGGGGAAGGAGCAGTGAAGATTTTGAAAAATTTGAAGATGTTTTTTCTGATTTTAATATTTTGACTATTGATTTTCCGCCGTTTGGGAAGAGCAAGTTTAATCATGAAAGGTTTAGTGTTTTTTCTTATGTAAATATTGTGATAGGTTTATGTGAACATTTGGGCATATCTTCGGCGGATTTCTTGGGGCATTCATTTGGCGGAAGAATATGTATACTTTTGTCTGCAATAAAGCCATCGCTTGTGCATAAATGCATATATGTGGATAGTGCAGGAATGAAGCCGAAACGGAGAATTGGCTATCACTATAAAGTTTTCAAATATAAACTTTGCAAAAAGCTTGGGAAAAATGCTCAAGGAGGATCACGTGATTATAGAGCGTTATCGCCTGAAATGAGATCGTTGTTTAACAATATTGTCAACACCCATCTTGAAGCTTTTGCAAAAGAAATAGTTTGTCCTTCGTTGATTGTTTGGGGAGAAGAAGATAAGGAAACACCTTTGTATATGGCGAAAAGATTAAATAGGCTAATTTCTGATTCTGAACTTGTAGTGCTTAAAAACGCAGGCCATTTCTCATTTTTAGATTGTCCGCTTGCATTCTCTAGTATTGTTTTAAATTTTTTAAAGGAGAAATAAATGTTGTATTTTCTGATATGTGTAAATGTTATTTTATTAGGGCTTTTTAGTTGTATTTTTGTAAAAACTTATCAGCTTAGTGGTTATAACATCAAAAAATTTATAAATTGTTGTGCTTGCTTTCGCCTTGCGTTTGGCGATAAAAATAAACTTGTTTTTACAAAGCGTATTATTAGGTTTTATATTGTTTTGTTGTTGATTTGCGCTGGATTGTTTTTCCTTCCTATGAAATTTTTAACTAGTCCATTTTTGGTAGCGTTTGATTGTTGTGTTGTCTTTGTTTTGACTCCTATTTGGATTGTATTAAGTCATTATATTGTTTTGCCAATTGAAGTGGCAATAAAAAAGATTTATATTATCAAAGCTAAAAATAAACTAGCAAAGAAAAATGTGATAAAAATTGCAATTACGGGAAGTTTTGGTAAAACATCAACTAAAAACATTTTGAAGCATATTTTAGAGAAAGAATACAAAGTGTGCGCAACGCCTAAAAATTATAATACAGAAATGGGCACAACATTGACTATCTTGAAAAATCTTGAAGATCACGACGTTTTTATTTCTGAAATGGGGGCAAGACATAGACGGGATATTGAGAAGTTGACCAAAATTGTGCGTCCTGATTATGGTGTTATTACGGCGATTGGCGACTGTCATATCGAAAGTTTCAAAAGTATTCAGAATATCGAAGATACAAAATTTGAACTTGCAGAAAATATTTCTCCTAGTGGAGTAATGTTTTTTGGGGGAGACGAAGGGTGCAAAAAACTTTTTAAAAAGTATGCGGGGAATAAAATTGTTGTTTGCCAAGAAAATGCATTTGCTTATGCTGAAAATATAGTTGCATCTAAACAAGGTTGCGAGTTTACTTTGGTGATAAATGGGGAGAAGGCGCAAGTTAAAACAAAACTCCTTGGGAGATTTAATGTTGAAAATATCGTTCTTGCAAGTGCGGTAGCTTATAAAATAGGGGTATCTTTAAAGGATATTCAATCTGCAATTTCGTCGCTAATCTCACCAGCTCACAGACTTGAAGTGATTGAAAGACAAGGGTGCACCATTATTGATGATAGCTATAATTCAAATGAGATAGGTTTTCAAGAAGCCTTAAATGTGCTTAATATGTTTGAAGGGCGAAAAATTGTTATTACGCCTGGCATTGTTGAGCTTGGCAAGAAACAGTCAGATGCCAACTTTAAACTGGGCGGAAAAATTGCAGATGTTTGTGATTTTTTGATTATTATGAATGCAGAAAATAAAAATGATTTATTGAGTGGGGCGATTGCGCATAACTTTAAACGAGAAAATATATTTTTTGCTAGCACTAGGGCGGAGCAGATGGACCTGGTAAAAATGCTTACCTGTCAAGGTGCGGTAATACTTTTTGAAAATGATTTGCCGGATAATTATAAATAAGGAGAAAATATGGAAAATATTGCAGTAATTTTTGGTGGGAAAAGCGTTGAACACGATATTTCAATCATTACCGCACTTCAGGTTATGAAGGCTTTTCCGAAAGGGTATAATATGATTCCTTTGTATGTTCGCATTGATGGGATTATGGTCAATGGGGAAAATTTGAGTGATGAAAAACTATATTTAAACTATGCGAAAAATGTCAAAAACGAAAGGAAAGTATTTTTTAGGGTAGGAAGCCCGTTTGTTTATTTTCAAGGCAAGGGGAAAATAAAAGAGACAATCAAAATTGATGGGGCGGTGCTTTGCAATCACGGCAATGGTGGAGAAGATGGAAGTTTACAAGGCCTGTTGGAACTTTGCAACATTCCTTATACTTCTCCGGGAGTGGCATCTAGTGCGGTTTGTATGGATAAGGTTTTGACCAAAACGGTTTTGCTTGAAAATGATTTGCCCACCCCGCTATGTTTGTATTTTAAAAGATGCGAATATGAACAAATGAACAATGAGATAAAACAAAAGATTGCAAGTGAACTGAGTTTCCCTTGTATAGTAAAACCTGCACGATGCGGCAGTAGTGTTGGTATCAGCATATGTGAATATCCGGAAAAGTTAGATGAATGCATTAAAGGCGCACTACTTTATGATGATAAAGTAATTGTTGAAGAATTTATTGAAAATGCAAGAGAATTTTTTTGTGCAGTTGTTAGCGTTGATGGGACGCTGCTGACTAGCAAGATTGATGAAGCGAGCAAAGATAAGTTTTACACTTTTGAAGAAAAATATCTCGAGCAAAAGAAACGAAAAGAAGTTAAAGTAGATAAAGCATTGACGGATAAAGTCAAACAAATGGCAAAATGCGCATATAAGTGTTTAGAGTGTGCTGGAGTGGTAAGAGTTGACTTTCTTATGTCAAAAGATGGCCAACTTTATGTAAATGAAGTGAACACAATCCCCGGTTCGCTTGCTTTTAATTTATTTGAAAGCAAATTTAGCGATTTATTGCACTCGCTAATTATTAATGCACAAAAGCGAAATGACAGGCGGATAGTTTATAGATTCAACTCTCAGGCAATTGAAAGGTATATTGAAATGGGGAAAAGTGGAAAACTTCAAAAATAAAATTGTCGAAAGTAAACTACTTTTGTCGGTATAGTCAAATTAAAAATTAAAACAATTACAATGTTGTAAAGGAGAGAATGATGTGGCTGGGTGAACTTTTAAAAGATGTGAATGTTGTGTCTATTAATGAAAATTTAATGACTACAGAAGTTGCGGATATTAAAATTGATCATAGAAGTGTTAAAAAGGGCGATGTCTTTATTGCGTTAAAAGGCGTGAGTCATAATGGGAATGACTTTGCAGGGGAAGCAATTAATAATGGTGCAAGCTGTGTAATATCTGAAGACAAATTGCCCTTTAAAAATAGTGTGCAGGTGGAAAATGCACGTAGTGCATATGCGATAATGTCAAAACATTATTTTTCAGATGCTTGTGATAATTTGCGAATGATTGCAATTACCGGCACTAATGGCAAAACTACCACCGCAAACTCTATTGCGAGTTTGCTTAAAACTGCGGGGGCTAAGGCGGGAGTGATTGGCACATTGGGTGCAAGTTTTAATGGTAAAAATATAGAAACAGGCTTTACTACGCCCGATCCTTATATTTTGCATAAAATTTTAAACAAAATGGCTGGAGAAGGGGCGGAATTTGTTGTTATGGAAGTGTCAGCTCACGCTCTTGCATTAAGTAAAGTTGATGGCATAAAGTTTGAAATTGGGGTTTTGACCAACATAACAGAAGACCACTTGGATTTTTTTGAAGATATGGACTGTTATGCAAAGACAAAGTTTAAATTATTTGAGCAGGGTAGGATTAAATTGGGTATAATTTGCGGCGGCAAGGAATATTCGGTGCAGGCAGCTGAGAATGCTCAAGTGCCTATTATTACTTATGGCATAGATGGCGATTATGATGTTTGTGCAAAAAATGTTAATATGACTTTTCAAAATAGCCATTTTGTTTGTGATTATATTGGTGAAAAAAGCGAAATAGATATGCCGTTAGTGGGGGCATATAATGTTGAAAATGCACTTGCAAGTATTGCAGTTTGTCGAAGCTTGGGGATAGATAAAAAATTAATTCAATTAGGAATGAATTGCCTTCCAACTGTCGAAGGAAGGTTTAATGTGATAAATATAAGTGGCAGAAATATCGTCATTGACTTTGCTCATACGCCAGATGGGCTTGAAAAGGTGCTTAAAACCGCAAAAGAGCTTACTGGCGATAAAATAGTCGTGGTATTTGGTTGTGGCGGAAATAGGGACCGATTTAAAAGGCCGATTATGGGGCATATTGCAGAAAAATATGCAGATTTTATCGTGCTGACAAGTGATAACCCACGATTTGAGAATCCAAAAGAAATCATTAAAGAAATAGGTCAAGGGATAAAAGGGGATTACATTTGTGAAGAAGACAGGAAAAAGGCGATTGAATGGACGCTTTCTAATTTTTGTAACAACGAAACGATAATTATCGCTGGTAAAGGTGGAGAAAAGTATCAGGACATAAATGGAATAAAATATCCTTATAATGATTTTGATGTGGTGTATAATTATTTTAGAAAAAACATAAAACCGATTAATAATTTGCAAAAAACAAATGCAAATATAATAAAAAACAAAGAAAATAACGATTTTTGCGAAGAAAATGAGATAAAATAAAAAACAACAGGTGATTTTCTGCCTGTTTTTATTTTTGCAAATGTTTTATTTGAGTTGAAAAATAAAACCTTCAAATTGTTTTTTTATTTTGTGATGCAAGTTTTTTTAATAAATTACAAAAACTAATCATAGATTTAAGGAGAGGGGATATGTTGAATTTTTTTCTTGTTTTTATAGTTTCGTTTGTAGTAGCAGTGGTGATAGGTTTTCCTGTTTTAAAAATCTGTAAAAAGTTTCATTTGTCTCAGACGATTCTTCATTATGTGGACAATCATTCTGGGAAAGCGGGGACTCCTACAATGGGCGGTTGGATATTTTTAATTGCGTCGCTTAGTTCGCTATTTTTTCTTTCTGGGGAAGTTTTGCAGGGGTGTTTTGTTTTGTTAATTTCTTTTTCCTATGGATTTCTGGGATTTTTAGATGATTTTATCAAAATTAAATATCGACAAAATGAAGGGCTTAAACCTTATCAAAAAATCATTGGACAAGTTGGCATAGCGCTTATTGTTGCGATTTATGTATATTTAAATTTTGGTGGCAGATTGGATTTGTTTGGTTTTTCTATTAATTTGGAGTGGTGGATAATTCCTTTTGTTGTCATTTTTTTTGTTGCTGTGACGAATGCGGTGAACTTAACTGACGGGCTTGATGGTCTTGCGGGCGGAGTGAGTTTTGTTTATTTTATCATTTTTGGTGTGCTTCTTGCAGTTATTGGCGGTTTTGATAATTTTGCCATAATTTCATTTGCGATGGCGGGGGCTGTTTTAGGTTTTTTGCTATTCAATGGTTTTCCTGCTAAAATATTTATGGGGGATACTGGATCGCTTGCTTTGGGCGGTGTGATTGCGTCGCTGGCGTCTTTTAGTGGGCTTGAACTGATTATGCCGATAATTGGGGTTATGTTTGTGCTCTCTGTTTTAAGTGATGTATTGCAGGTGGGGTATTTTAAGTTAACAAAAGGGAAAAGAATCTTTAAAATGGCACCGCTTCATCATCATTTTGAAAAAAGCGGTGTTCACGAAAATAAAATCGTCATAAGTTATATTGTTGCAACTTTAATTGCGGGGTTAATTGTTTTGCTAGGATATTTAACTATGAAAGGAGTTTTATGAAAATAAATTTTAGGGGAAAGAAGGTTCTTGTGTATGGTATGGGAGTAAGTGGTCAGTCGGCGTCAAAGCTTTTACACGAAGAAGGTGCTTGTGTAAGTGTGTATGATGATGAGAATAGGTTTGGCGCGTTTTTTCCTTTTGAAAGCAGTCCTATGTCAAAAAAATATGACATAGTTGTTGTAAGTCCGGGGGTAAAAGTTTTAGGAAATAAAATATTGTCTTACTTTATTCTTTCAAAAACCAAGGTGATTTCAGAGCTGGATTTGGCGTATCTTTTTAATAAAGGCAAGATTATTGGCATTACTGGCACGAACGGAAAAACGACAGTTACTTCTCTTGTTGGTGAGATTTTTAAAAAGGCGGGCCGCGAAACTTTTGTTTGTGGAAATATCGGTCTGCCGTTTTCCTCGATTGTGAAAAACTCTACAAAGGTAAGCAATATTGTTTGTGAAGTGAGTAATTTGCAATTAGAGTTATCTTCAATTTTTCAAGCAGATATTTGTGCAGTGTTGAATCTTGCCCCTGATCATTTAGATAGGCACGAAAGTTTTGACGAGTATGTGCGTGTGAAAAAGAAGATAATTTCAGGGAAACGCAAACAAAGAGTGGTGCTTAATTATGATGATAAAAATACTAGAAATTTAATAATTAGCAAAAATGTTCTTTATTTTTCAAAAAATATGCTAAAAAAGGGTATTTTTATTAAAAATAACGCGATTTATCACAATAAAACAAAGATAATTTCTCTTTTAGATATCCCGCTATTTGGAGAAAAGAACATCGAAAATGTAATGGCTGCTGTGGCTTTGGCTGTAATAAATAAAGTAAAACCTAACGTGATTAAAGAAGCAATTATGTCGTTTAAGGCTCCTGCTCATAGGCTTGAATATTTGGGGGAAATAAATGGAGCTATAGTTTTTGATGATTCAAAGGCGACGAATATTGCATCTACGCTTGGTGCAATTGAGTCGGTGGGAGAGCGTGGATTGGTTTTGCTTCTTGGTGGGCAAAACAAAGATTTTGAATTTGACGAAATTTTTGACAAAGGGTATTCTTTTGAAACTGTTTTGTGTTTTGGGGCTTGTGGGCAAGAGATTTTTGATTGTGCTGTTAAATATGGCTATAGTCCAAAATTTTTTGTGACTATGAAAGAAGCGGTGCGATATGCACGTGATAATGCAAAAGAAGGTCAAAAGATTTTGTTGTCGCCTTCTTGTGCGAGTTTTGATGAGTTTGATAATTATGCGGTGCGCGGTCAGGTGTTTAAGGAGATAATTTTGGGTGAAACTGAAAAAATTGAATTTCAAGGGTGAATATCTTTTAATTTTTTCAATAGTGGCAATCTTAGCACTGTTTGGCTGTGTTATGGTTTACAGTGCAAGTTTTTATTCTGCTCAGCATCATTATGGAAATAGCGAATTTTTTCTTTTTAAACAACTTTTTGGTTTTATTTTGGGCATATGTGGATTAATTTTCTTTTCAATGGTGGATTATCATATCTTAGCAAAGCTTAAGTGGTGGATTGTAGTTGGAACGTGTGTGCTTTTATCCCTTGTTTTTATTCCAGGTTTGGGCGTTGAAATATATGGTGCAAAAAGATGGATTTCTCTTTTAGGCTTTTCAATTCAACCATCAGAAGTGGCAAAATTTGCATTGGTGATTTTTACAGCATCATATTTGGCAGATAATAATCATAAGGTAAAAACTTTAAAAGGGTTATTTCCTGTGCTTGTGGTAGGCGGTGTTATGGCTTTGCTGATTATGTTGGAGCCTAGTATGAGTGTAACTATGTGCATATGTTTTGTTTTGCTGTGTATGCTTATTATAGGTGGAATGAGCAAAAAGCATACGCTTATGTTTTCAATTCCTGCAGGTCTTGCAGTGCCACTACTAATTATTGCAGAGCCATATCGAATGAAAAGATTGTTAGCGTTTATTGATCCTTGGGCGTCTCCGCAGGGTGAAGGTTTTCAGCTTATTCAATCGCTTTATTCTCTTGGTGATGGTGGATGGTTTGGTGTTGGGCTTTTCAACTCTCGTCAAAAATATTTATTTCTTCCATTTGCTGAATCAGATTTTATTCTTTCAATTATGGGAGAAGAAATAGGATTTGTGGGAGTGGTTTTATATCTTTCGTTTGTCTTATTTTTATGTTTGCAAATTATAAAAATAGGTCTTAATGCAAAAGACCGCTTTGGCAGTATGCTTTCTTGCGGAGTCGCATTTGTTATTGCAGTGCAAACCCTTCTTAATGTCGCTGTTGTAACAGGTTCGATCCCACCAACAGGACTGCCGTTGCCTTTCATAAGTGCCGGCAGTACAAGTTTGCTTGTTTTTATGTCGGCGATAGGGGTGGTGTTGAATGTTGATAGACAATCTCGAAAAGGTAGAATTTAATATTTTCAATATAAATGTATACAAATCGTAATCAAAGTGTATACATTTTTTTTATTTTTGTGGTATAATGAAAAAGTAGGAGAAACAATATGCAAGCTACGCCATTTGGATCATGGAAAAGAATTGAATTTAATTCAAGAGATATTTTGTATATAGTTGAAGATGGTTTTAAATGTGATACACATTTTATCGATGGAGAAACCGTTACATTGCAATGGGGCGATATGGAAAACTTATTAAACAAGTTGCCTAAAGTATTTTGCTATAAACACAATTGCGTTGTTTATATAAATCCAAATGAAATGAATTCATATTTAAGTAATGGGTCTTTTGTTACTGTTAAATTTAGAAATGGTATGCAACTAAAAAAATTATCTGTGGTGGATTTTGAAAGAAATGTCATCCCCAAATTAAATCGAGAACATGAAAGAGAATTTTAGGTAAAGAGCAATAAATTTGCTCTTTTTTTAATGCAAAAATTTGTAATACAATAACTGATGTTAAGAGGTTCAATTCCACCAACATGCTTGCCACTACCTGCGTCAAAACACTCGCTTTTAAGTTTGTGCTCGCTGTTGGTCGCACAAAAATTGACGCTTGGTTTTTCCTTATCCCCACAAGTTTCGCTCCTGCAACTTGCGGGGTGCCCCAGAATGCCGGCTCAACTTCTTTGCTAGTTTTTATGAGTGCGATAGGGATTGTTCTAAATATAGATAGACAGAGTAGGAAGAGTAAAATCTAAAAAAAATTTTAATGCAAATGTATACAAATTATAATCAATGTGTATACATTTTTTTGTTTGTGTGGTATAATGCAAGCATAGGAGAAAGATGTATGAAAAAACGATTTAAGGAAATTAGAGTTTTTTGTGGTAATGAGTGTGTAGGTCATCATTTTTATCATATTGAATTTGTTATCGACAATAAAAATGCATTTCAAACTTTTATGACAAGATTGAGTGAGAGTGCACGAATACATTTATCTAGAAGTAAAACTGGTGAATATGTTTTTGATCCATATAAAGAACCAAAATATTTTATTAAGGCATTGAGGAATACTGATTTAAGCAAAAATCATGGTGTGACAAGATATGATGAGGCATGTTTGCTTGCTCAAGATTATACCAATAGACGAAGTGGTATAAATTATTATAAAGATGATGATAATTTAATGACTATAGATGAATTATTAGATATAGCAGGTGAACTTTATTTTGGTGAAGATAAAGAGGAAATTGCTAAGTTTAAACAAGAATGTTTGGAGGTCTTGCACAAGCAAGACGTTATTCAAGAAAGTGAGGAAAAAGAGTTGTAAAGACTCTTTTTTTGTGCTTTTTTATAATACAATAACTGATGTTAATGGGTCAATCCCACCAACAGGATTGCCACTACCTGCGTCAAAACTCTCGCTTTGTGATTTGTGCTCGCTCTGCTTGCACAAAATTTGACGCTCTGTTTTTCCTTTTCCCCACAAATCTCACGATTTGCGGGGGCCAAAATGCAGGCTCAACAAGTTTGCTAGTATTCATGAGTGCAATAGGGGTTGTGCTTAATGTAGATAGGCAGAGTAGAAAAAGTAGTATTTAAATTTTTTTTGTTAAAGTGTATACATTTTGCATGCAATTTGTATACATTTTGTTATTTTTATTGTATAATTAACTCATTGGAGAATGCTTATGCTTAAAAAATTTTTTAAGAATTGGAATTTGTTTGAAATTTTATTTTTATTTGTTAGTTTGTTGGCAATTGTTTTGTGTTTTGTTTTTAGTTTAGATAAAAATGCTTTTTCGTTAATTACTTCATTAGTTGGCATTATTGCTGTTTTTACTTTGGCTAAGGGTTTAATTGTTTCGCCATTTCTTAATATTATATATTGTGTTTTATATGCCATTATATCAATAGTTCAACGTTATTATGGTGAAGCAATAATTTATATTGTATTAATGATTCCTATTTATTTCTTTTCAATAATTACTTGGTTGAGAAATAAAAATAAGGAAAATACACAAGTTGTTGAAGTTAATAAGATAAAAGGAAAGGAATATGCATATTTGTCTGTTGCAACAGTTTTTGCAACAATTGGATTTTATTTTTTATTAAAAGCATTAAACACTAGTGAGTTGATTATAAGCACATTGTCTTTAATTACATCTTTAGTTGCTTCATATTTAATGCTTAGAAGATGTAGCTATTATGCTTTAGCTTTTATTCTTAATGATATTATTTTAATCGTTTTATGGTCGATTGTTGTTGTGAATAGCGGAATTGGTTATTTGCCAACCGTTGTTACGTTTTTTGTTTTTTTAACCAATGATACCTATGGTCTGATTCATTGGAAGTTAGAAGAGAAAAAACAATATAAGCAAAAAGAGCAATAAATTTTGCTCTTTTTTTGTGTGAAATTTTATAATACAATAACTGATGTTAAGGGGCTCAATCCCACCAACAGGATTACTACTTCTGTTCATCTCTGCAGGGTCAACAAGTTTGCTTGTCTTTATGTCTGCCATCGGAGTTGTTCTCAACGTAGATAAACAAAGTAAAACACTGTCATTCCGACCGAGAGAAATGAGTGGAGTGAATCTCAAATAAAATTTTTATAGAAATGTATACAAATTGTAAGAAAAGTGTATACATTTTTTTATTTGTGTGGTATAATTGATATAGTGATAGCGTGGGGTGTAATTTATGGATGAATTAGAGTTAATAATACCAACAGCTGAATATAAAGAGCAAGTAGAAAGATATAAAAAAGATATGATTGAATCGGGTTCTAGTATGGATGGCTGTGGAGATTTAAGAAAAGATGATTTTGAAACATGGCTACAAAAAAATAATGATTGGAGAGAGGGAAAAAATTTACCTGCAGGATATGTTCCTTCAACGCAATACATTTGTATAAGGAAGTCTGATAACAAGTTAATAGGAATGTTTCAAATTAGACATAAATTAAGTGATTTCTTATTGAATTATGGCGGGCATTGTGGAGATAGTGTTGCTGTTGATGAAAGAAGGAAAGGTTATGGTAAAAAATTACTTGCTCTTGGGTTAAAGAAATGCAAAGAGTTGGGAATTGATAAAGTGCTATTGTCTTGTAAAGACACCAACATTGCATCAAGAAAATGTATTTTAGCAAATGGTGGACAATATGAGGATACTAGAACACTTGAAAGAGAGGGAATAAATTTAGAAAGGTATTGGGTAACTTTATAATACAATAACTGATGTTAAGAGGCTCAATCCCACCAACAGGTTTGCAACTACCTGCGTCAAAACACTCGCTTTGTGATTTGTGCTCGCTCTGCTTGCACAAAATTTGACGCTCTGTTTTTCCTTTTCCCCACAAATCTCACGATTTGCGTGGGCCCCAAAACTCTGCAGGTTCAACTGCGCTCCTTGTTTTTATGAGTGCGATAGGGGTGGTGCTGAATGTGGATAGACAGAGTAGAGAGAGTAAAATTTAATTTTTTAATGAAATGTATACATATTGTAATCAAAGTGTATACATTTTTTATTTCATTCTATTTACAATTGTTTGAAAATGTGGTAATATTTTTTAGGAGAAAATAGTGATTACAAAACAACTAAGAAACAATAAAGAAGGATATTATGATGTAAAAATTACCGATAAAAATGGTAAGTCATTTGTAATGACAGTTGGTGGCAATTTGGATTTATATTGGTTGCCAGAGAATCATAAAGAAAATAAAATTTTTGAAATAGATAAAAGCGATAAAATAACGTATGGTGTTTTTAATCAATTATTTAATGCTGTAGGGAAGAATGATGACAAATATCGTCCAGTATTACAAGGGAACATAATATCTTATATTAGTGAAGATTGGCCAGAAGATGAAGCGAATGTTTTAAATATTATAAAAACTGAAGATGCTTTTACAATAAAATTCATAAAAAATGAAGATAAAGAAAGTTGGAGTTATCCACATATGGGTTGCGCAATTTGTTTTTGCAACAGTGGTAGCAGGGTGCCTAAGGTTGAACAGGTTTTTATGCAATTGTTTAATTATTTGGCTTATGAAAGTAAATTAATTGAATGTGAACCACTTGAAGATGAAAAAATTAAATAAGAAATCCATAGTGCAATAACTCGTGGTAACAGGTAGCATACCACCAACGGGTTTGCCACTACCTGCGTCAAAACACTCGCTTTGTGAGTTGTGCTCGCTTTGCTTGCACAAAATTTGACGCTCCGTTTTTCCTTTTCCCCGCAATTCTCACGATTTGCGGGGGCCCCAAAACTCTGCAGGTTCAACTGCGCTCCTTGTTTTTATGAGTGCAATAGGGGTGGTTTTGAATGTGGATAGACAGAGTAGGAAAAGTAAAATTTAATTTTTTTGATAAAATGTATACATTTTGCATTCAAAGTGTATACATTTTTTTATTTGTGTGGTATAATGAAATTATTAAGGGATAAAAATATGTTTGAATTGAAATTATATGAACAAAAAGATCGAGATTTATATTTAAAAATGCAAAAAGATGCTTTTGAAAAATATGTTATAGAATTTTTTGGACAGTTTGATCAAAGTATAATGGAACAACATTTGGAGAGATTAAAATCAAGTTTGTTTAAAATAATGGTGGGAAACGAGATCGCGGGGTTTGTTTATTTTAAAGAAGAAGAGACAAAAATTACTGTTGATGTTTTGTGTTTATTTCCAAACTTTAGAAACAATGGTTTGGGTTCTGAGATAATGCAACATTTTATAAAACAAGCAAATCAACTTAATAAACCAATTTATTTAGACACATTTAAAACAAATCCAGCTAAAAGATTTTACGAAAGGCATGGTTTTATTGTTGATGGAGAAAATCATTCACACTTTATTTTAAAATATAAACCATAATAAGATACTATAACTCCTCTAAAATGTGTAATTGATTGACTGGGTTGTTATGAATTTAAAAATTTTTCAAAATGTATTGACATATGGTGAATTATGTGATAAAATAGAGACATCTAAATGAAAGGAGAAGGTATGTTTAGAGTTATAAATAATAACAACAATAATAATTTAAACGCATTTAATATGGGTTTCATTTTTGTTGTTGAAAAAATCTAAGCATATTTAAAATAGATAATCAACACTCTCTTGAAATCCAAGAGAGTGTTTTGTTTATATTGATGTTATTAAAATAACACATATCACAGCACACTCTCTAAAGGGTGTGCTATTTTTACTTAGTGTTGTTAACTATAAAAAAAATTGAAAAAAGGAGATGTTATGAAAAAGACAAACGCCGTAGCGGGCGAAGATGATAATAACAATAATAAATATTTAAGGAGAGTTTTTAGGTGAATTTGATGTTCCTTAAATATATTGTAATTTCAAAATTTGCCAAAATATTAAGTTGAAGGAGAAAAATTATGAAATTTATTAAAGAAAAATATACACATTTAAGAATATTAGATAAACAAAAATATATAAAATTTATCAAAGATAAGTTTGAAAGAAAATTGGCTGGAGCATTAGATTTAACAAGAGTTTCAGCACCATTACTTGTAACGAAAGAAAGTGGTTTGCAAGATGATTTAAGTGGAGTTGAGCGTAAAGTATCGTTTGATATTTTGAAAGATGGTAAACAGCTCGAAATAGTTCAATCTCTTGCTAAATGGAAGCGTATGGCACTAAAAAAATATGATTTTCCTATTCATAAGGGTTTATACACTGATATGACTGCAATTCGAAGAGATGATAAAATGGATGAAACTCATTCAATTTATGTTGATCAATGGGATTGGGAAAAAGTTATAGTTAGAAAAGATAGAACTGTAGATTTTTTAAAGAAAACTGTCAAAAAGATTGTTAAAGCAATTGCGGACACTAGTGAATTTTTAAAGACAAAAGGGTTTGATGGTGTGGAAATATGCAAAGATGTTTTCTTTATAACAAGTCAAGAACTTTTGGATTTGTATCCAGATAAAACAGATAAAGAAAGAGAATATTTGATTACAAAACAATATAAAACTGTATTTATTATTGGCATTGGTGATGATTTAAGCGATGGCAAACCGCACGATACGAGAGCGCCAGACTATGATGATTGGAGTTTAGACGGAGATTTACTTTTCTATCACGAAGTGTTGGATATGGCTATTGAAATTTCAAGTATGGGAATTAGGGTTGATAAAGATACTTTAATTAAGCAACTTGAAAAATCAGGTAAGCAAGAACGATTAGAATATGCTTATCATCAATCAATTGTCAAAGAAGAGTTGCCGCTTACAATTGGTGGTGGAATAGGTCAAAGCAGATTATGTATGTTGCTTCTTGGTCGTGCACATATTGGAGAAGTTCAAGCAAGTTATTGGGATAAAGACACACTCAAACAGTGTGAAGAATTACAGATAGAGTTGTTATAGGGGGAAGCATAGCATGAAACAAGAAAGTATATTGAAAAAACGATATTTCGAGCAACTTGCTGAAGACGTATCAAAAATGTCAAAAGAAAAAATTTTGGTGATGATGCAAGAACTTGATGAATTATATCCGTCTGAATTTATGGAAATGTTTTCTAAAGCGTATTTTGGTGGTATTTATGCAAAATATGCAAAAAGCGATGTATTAAAAACAAAACAATTATTGAAAGAAATTCAAATTTTAGAAGATTGCAAGGATATTCAAGAGAAACAACAGCTATTTAAAGAAATTGCTGAAAAGGTTGATAAACAGTTGCATATAGGAGAATATGATATCAATGGCATTCCAGAAGCATTAGAAGATTTAGCTATGTGTGCTTTTGAATTTAAAGATGCTTGTTCTTGCATAAGGTTATTGAAAAAACGTAGAGAAATTTTGAGTTGTTTTTATGAGTGTGATGTGAAAAATATACCAGATGTAAATGATTCTTTTGACGCGAGAGAAATTTATAAAAAGCTTATTAAAATGATTGTTATGCAGTGTGATGACATAACTGCAGATATGTTTATTCAAGAAATGCGAGAAGGAAAATATTTTAAGCTGTCACATTCAACTGAACATGGTGGTTGGGATATTTGGGATAGTCATATAATTGAAGCTTTTAAAGCATATAAATTTTTAAAAACAATGTCTAGCACGACTAAAGATATTTTAGAAATAGAATTATTATAAAAAAAATATAACTTTTTCAAGTTATATTTTTTATTTGATTTCTTCGTATAATATTGAATACAATGCGACATCGTATCTGCTGTGAAGGTTGTTTTCTCCGGATTTTCTAAGGATTCCTTCTAATGTCATTCCTACACGTTTTAAAACATTTCCACTTTTTTCATTTAATATATCATGTGTTGCTTCAATTCTTTTTGCAATGTTGTTATTTTTAATATATTTTAAAAACGAATTAATTGTTTCTGTCATATACCCATTGCCTTGAAAAAGGGGATTTAATGTATAGCCAAAACGAATGATTCCACCAGCAGTTGGTTTAAATGAACCTATATTGAGTGAGCCAATTACTTTTTTGTTTTGTTTTAACTCAATTGCGTATTCTTGTGTAATTTCCTGTGTTTTATATTTTTCAATCAAAAATTTAATTCTATTTTTTGCTGTTTGTATATCTGTATAAGTAGGATATTGCAAAAATTTTGTAACTTGTGGGTTACTTGCAAATTCAAATAGATCTTTATAATCGTTTGGTTTCCATTGTCTGATTATTAATCTTTCAGTTTCAAATATTGTCATCTTTTTTATCCTTTTTGTGATTATGCAATATATTGTAAAGCTTTTTAATATGAAAGTCAATATTTTAATTGTATAAATAGCCTGGTTTTGCTATAATGATCAAGAGGGATTTATGAAAAAGATAATAATTGGTGAAAAGATTGTTGATGCAAAATACGATTTTCGTGAAACTTGTTTTGGTATTTGCATGAAAGATAATAAATTTTTAGTGGTTAAAAAAAATGAACAGTATTCTTTGATTGGTGGTGGACTAGAACGAGGAGAAACTCATGAAGAGTGCTTAAAAAGAGAGTTTATCGAAGAGTCTGGTTATTCAATACAAAAGATAACTCCTGTTATTACTATTGATTGTTTTTGGCTGGCTGCAGGGAAATGGCCACTTGAGTCACTTGCAAATTTTTATTTGGTTGATTTGGGAGAAAAACTTTGTGAACCTACTGAAGAAGGACATATTGTTGATGAAATTGATATGAAAGATATTGAAAGTCTATTGCCTTTGCCTTATCACAAAAAAGCTCTTGAGATATTTATTAATAATGTAGATACAATGGCTTATTACAATTAACTAGGTTGTTTGTATTGAATTTAATTGTTTATTTGTCAAAAATTGATTGGTTACTTAATAAATTTATGTGCTTATTGGACGACTAAATGTTTTAATGAGTGTAGATTGTGTAGTAAAGAAATATCAAAGCAACAAATAAAAACCTTGCAGGTTTGCAAGGTTTTTATTTGTTTTCAATTCTATTTAATGTTTGTTGAAGCCTAGATAATGTTTCTTCTTTGCCTAAGATATACATCATTTCGCCACAGCCACCAGGAGTAACAACTTCGCCTGTAACTGCGATTCTCAAAGGCCACATTACAAAGCCTAATTTTAAGTTTAATTGATTTGAATATTGGGTGATTGCTTCGTTTATATTTGAATCTGTCCAATCATTAATAGAACCTAAATAATCAATAGAGTCTTTTAAAACTTGAATGCTTGATTCAATGGTTGTTTTGTTTTTCTTGTTTATTAAAAGTTCTAAGTCAAATTCTCCATAATTATATAAAAACTTAAGTTTATCTTCAACTTCTGTGAAAACATTGATTCTATTCTGCAACAACTTAGCAACATATGTCCATTTATCTTTTATAAATGATGGAAGATTTGTTGCATAGTCATATGAAATTTTTTCAAACTCAGATGGGGCAAGTTTTTTAATGTATTCTCCATTCATCCAAGCAAGTTTTTCATAACTAAATATTGCATTTGTCTTTACTAAACCTTCTAAATCGAAAATTTCAATCAATTCTTCCAAAGAGAAAATTTCTCTTTCTTGTCTAGGGCTCCAGCCGAGTAAAGTAATGTAATTTATAACTGCTTCGACCAAATAGCCATCTTTAATTAATTGTTCAAAACTTACTGAGCCGTGTCTTTTAGAAAGTTTAGAAACCGATCCGTCGGCATTCTTTCCCATAATTGTTGAAAGGTGAGCCGTTTTTGGAGGTTCCCAACCGAAGGCATTATATAATAATTGATATTTTGGTGTGGAAGAAATATATTCTTTTCCCCTTAAGATATGAGTAATATTCATTAAGTGATCATCTATTACATTGGCAAAGTTATAGGTTGGAAGTCCATCGCTTTTCAATAAAACTTGATCATCTAATGTTGAGTTTTCAACGGTGATTTCTCCATAAACTTCGTCATAAAAAGAAGTTGTGCCATCAAGTGGAACTTTTTGTCTGATTACATAAGGCTTATTTAATTTTAAGTTGTTTTCAATTTCTTCTGCTGATAAATTTCTACAGTGGCGGTCATAACCAATAGAAGCTTCTCCTTCTTTTTCTTCGTGACTGCTTTTATCACAGAAACAATAGTAGGCAAAACCCTTTTCGACTAATTCTAATGCATACTTTTTATAAATTTCCATTCTTTCAGTTTGAACATAAGGTCCGTAATTTCCGCCAATATCTGGCCCTTCATCGTGAAAGAGTTTTGATTTTTTTAATGTGCTGTAAATGACATCAGTTGCACCTTCAACATATCTTTTCTGGTCTGTATCTTCAATTCTTAAAATAAATTTGCCATTGCAATGTTTGGCAAACAAATAACAATATAAGGCTGTCCTTAAGTTGCCGATATGCATATATCCAGTTGGGCTTGGTGCAAATCTTGTTCTTATTGCTTTATCGTTCATTATCTTCTCCTATTAACGATATTCAGTATATCATAAAATTTGTTTGTTGTCCACTATTTAGTTGATTTTTTGTTTATTTTCATTGCAAAAAAAATGCCCATATGATAATATGAGATTATTAGGAGAAGCAAATGCAAAGAGAAAAAAGGGTTATTGAATTTTATGTATTATGCAATAAATTAAAAGATCTTGTAAGAACTGGTTGGCAGAATTGGAATGTAAACAGACATAGGGTTGAAAGCGTAGCAGAGCATATTTATGGCGTCCAAATGCTTGCGATTGCAATGTGGGCAGAATTTAAATATGATTTGGACATAAAAAAAACACTCACAATGATTGCTGTTCATGAAATGGAAGAAACGATAATTGGGGACATAACTTGTTTTCAAAAGACGAAAGAGGAAAAAGTTAAACTTGGACATCAAGCTGTTGTTGATATTTTCAAAAAATTATGTAACGCAGATGAAATTCGAGAGTTGATTTTTGAATTTGAGAAACGGCAAACGCTAGAATCTCAGTTTGCATATTTTTGCGATAAATTGGAATGCGATATTCAAGCAAAGCTTTATGATGAGCAGGGGTGTGTAGATTTGAATATGCAAGAGCAGAATGAAACTGCAAAGAATGAAGATGTAAAAAAATTGCTTACAACAGGTATGTCTTGGGCTGAGATGTGGTTAACATATGGGCAAGAAAGATATAATTATGATGAAAATTTTTTAGCTGTTTCGGATTATGTCAAAAACAATAAAATTATAAAATAATCAATGCCAATTTAATGAAACGTGAAATAAAAACCGCAAATGATTGCGGTTTTTATATTGTATTTTCACTTTCAGATTCATCATCAGGGAGAGATTCAACATATTCTTCTAAATCTTTTTTGTATGTTGGGAATTTATCTATCATAAATTTGAAATATGAAGTAAGTAAGGTTTTACCTATTTCACTATCTTCTGGGAAAATGCAAAATTTTGACAAAAAATAATCTGTAATATGAAACAAATGGATATCTCTTGAGTATGGGGCGTGCATTGAGAAAAGTGTAGTTAATGCCAAGATTCCGGCATATTTTTTGCTAGAAATAGAGTTTAGGTGCAAATCAATTTCATTGTCATTCATTTGTTGTGTACGCACAAAAATAGAATCATCATCTCTTTCTATTGAATCGATTGGTAAATCATTATCATCCGTAATATCTTTAGCAAGTTTATAACCATTATTGTTAAAAAATATTTCAATTTCTTCATTAGATAGTTTTTTAATATACTTTGACATTGCTTTCTCCTTGATAATATGAATATATCATAGTATTAACATTTTTGCAATATCAAAGTTGAATAACAATTAAATAATAAGATTAATGCTTTAAAATACACAAGAAGACATAAAAAATATGAAATAAATTTGTTTTTTTTAACAAGAGTGGTAGATTTGAATTAGATGATATTAATTAATGGCAAAATCAATCCAAAATCATATAGGCATATATTTGCAAAGAGAAATGTTGATGCGACTTTTTTATCAGATCTTAGTAGATTTTTTTATTTGTATTCAAAAATATTGAAAAGTTAATAGATTTTATGTGAAATTTTAAAGGTAGGTTAATTTTGTTTGCATTTTATATGTAGAAAGTGTTAAAATTATCTTAACATAAAAAAAGGTGAGATAATGAAACGTGTTTGGACTTTTTTGAAAAACAACTTTATTTTTGTCATTGCTGTAATTATTGCTGTAATTTCTTGTTTTTTTGTGCCGCCAGATAAACAATATTTAGGATATTTTGATGTTGATACGCTTGTGTGTATAACTTTGCTGTTGCTGGTAATTGCAGGTTTTTCAAACATAAATTTCTTTCAAAAAGTCGCAAAATGGCTTGTAAAGAAATTCAAAAATACAAGAAGCATTATTATGTGTTTGATTTTTATCACCTATGTTTCAGCGCTTGTTAATGCGAACGATATGTCTCTTTTGACATTTCTACCGCTTTCTTATATAGTTTTAAAATATACAAACAACTTAAGGTATGTTGCATTTACTTTTATTATGCAAAATATTGCTAGTAATCTTGGTGGAATGATTACTCCTATTGGCAATCCACAAAATCTTTATATCTTTTCATTTTATGATGTTTCAATATGGGAATTTTTTAAAATTATGCTTATACCAACTGCAATTGCGCTTGTATTGATTATAGCAGTTTGTATGTTTGTGAAAAAAGAGCCTTTGCAGTATAAAGATGACGAACCTATTGCATTTGATGTGCCAAGAGCAATAGTTTATGGAGTTTTGTTTTTATTAACAATATTGGTCGTTTTAGGGATAGTGCCTTGGTGGATTTCAACAATTCTTATTGTAATTACAATGCTTGCGTGTGATTGGAAGGCCTTTTTAAAAGTAGATTATACCATTCCTTTAATTTTTGTTGCATTTTTTATCTTTTCAGGGAATTTAGCAAGAATTCCTGCAATTGTGAATCTTCTTGAATCTCTTATAAATGAACATACGTATATGACAGCATATGTGAGTTGTCAAGCAATAAGCAACGTTCCGACAGCGGTTTTGCTTTCAAAATTTACAATGAACTGGCCACATTTGTTGGTATCGGTAAATGTTGCAAGTTTGGGGATTATATTCTCATCGTTATCGGGAGTTATTGCAATGAAAGAATATATGAAAGTTGCAAGAAATGAAAAATTGGATAAGAAGCACGGCGTTTGGTATTATATAGGACTTGATACACTATACAATGTTGTAGGAGCACTTATTTTAGTGCCGTTGTCATATTTAAGTTTAATGTTATGGTAAAATTTAAAACAAAAAGATATTCAACTACGAATATCTTTTTTTATGTTATAAATTTGATTTTTTATAGTATTGGTTCAAAATCGTCTTCACGATTTTCATTGAAATCTTTTTCATTGTTGGATTCAAGATATATTTTCTGATGCTGGTTTAATCCATCATTAATTGCTGAAACAAGCGATCTTTGTTGTCCTGATGTTAAACGTTCGGCATTGTCATCAATGAATTTGTATGCGATTGACAATTGTTTTAGTTGTTTTAAAGCAATTTTTATGTGAGCTGCTTCTTTTGGGAAAATTGGTAAATTGTCGTTGCCTTTTGCAAAGAATTGAAGGTTTAATTTTAAAAACTTTGTCGCACTAAGTTTGCCAAGAATATCTCTTTTAATGGCGTCATCTAAATTAGGAAGTCGTTTTATTTTTGATATAAAATAACTATCATTAAAAGCTGTTGAGCCATATAGTATTGAAAGGTATGGCATTCCCAAATCGTATTTTAAAATAGCTGGCAATGGCTGTGTGTTGTCATAGGATTTAATTGCTATGCAAAGGTCATTTATGTATTGCGATAATCCACCAAGGTTTATTGCTAATGATTTATCATTGCCTTTAGGTTGATGGCCATCTTTTGTAGGGATAACGTCTCCGGCGCATACACTTTCAAAGTAAAAGTGCAAGTGTGGTGTTTTTGCAGTTGATTGAAAGTATTTGTTGAACAACTCTAGCATTTGTGGACTTGAATGTTGTGGAAAATTATTTGTATGGTCATCTTTTGAATCTCTGCCTGTGTGGAAAGGGTCAAAACGGTCTGTAAAAATTATGTTTTCAATATCATTTGTAATAGATTGAACAAAAACTGATCTTGGTCTTTTTACATAAATGCTATAGCGATCTGCAAAACAAAATCTTGCTACTTTTTCTTGATTTTTTGTCATTGTTTTAATATCTACTAACAGGTTTGCATTTGTGCTGTCAAGATAGATATTTGTTTTAATATCTTTGCGTGGTCCGTTTATACCATATGGAAAGAAAGAGCCTAAAAAAATTTTATTTGAATCTTTCCATAAATTATAGTAGCCATCTAAATGCTGTTGTCCGTCAAGTTTGTTTACTTGAGATGCGTAGGAATTGCTTTCTCCATAAGGAAAGGCACTTGGAAATCCGTCAATTACAAAGACTAAACGTTCGCAAAGAGAAATTTTGTTATTTAAACTCAGCGATTCTAGAAATTGATTGTTTGATGCGAGAATTATTGTTGAAAGAAAGTCTGATGCATCATTATAAAAGTCGTTCCAGTCTGCAAGATTTCTTCGAAAATTATAATACGTATCAATTACTTCTCTAAATGTTGTTGATGTTTTTCTCATATTTTCTCCTGCAAAAATTTTAACATATTTAATATTTAATTGTCAAGGTTTGTTGAACCGTTTAAAAGAAGAAAGTTAATTTGAATGGCGATTGTGCGAAAAAACTATTTTGAACTCTGATTAAAATATGCACATATAAAATATCATCAGGAGAAAATATGGAACAGTTTTTTATTGTTGGTGGAAATAAACTTAACGGAGAAGTTCAAATTGATAGTGCAAAAAACTCATTATTACCTATAATGGCGTGCAGTATTTTGATTGAAGGCCAGGTGAGAATTGAAAGGGTGGTGGGGTATAGTGATGTGTTTGCAATGATAGACATTTTAGAGAATTTGGGAAGTAAAGTCTATTGGGAAAAAGACGATTTAATAATTGACAACTCTTCACTTTCTTCAAATGAAGTCCCAAATGAGCTGGCAAGCCCGTTAAGGTCTTCTATTTTTTGTTTAGGACCAATTCTTGCAAGGCTGGGAAGTGTGAAAATTGCATATCCTGGTGGTTGCGATATAGGTCTTCGCCCAATTGACCTGCATTTGTCGGGTGCAAGAAATCTAGGGGCAAAGGTTGTTGAAAAAAATGGATATATTTATGCCCGCAAAGAAAAGATGCAGGCAAAAGATATTGCACTTTCTTTTGCAAGTGTAGGGGCTACTGAAAATCTTATGATGCTTGCAACTTGCATTGAAGGAGAAACTAGGATAATCAACTGCGCGAAGGAACCTGAAATAGTGGACCTTGCAAACTTTATAAATAAAGCAGGCGGAAGAGTCTGTGGAGCAGGAACAGATGTCGTTTCGATTCAAGGCGGGAAAAAATTGCATTCTCTTTCATTTAGGCCTATCACAGATAGGATTGAAGCGGGGACATTTTTAATTGCAGGTGCTATGACAGGGGGCGAAATTGTGGTTAAAGGTGCAAATCCACAGCAAAATCAAGAACTTTTGTCAAAACTTATAAAATCTGCTTGCAAAATCAAATGTGAAAATGATACAATAATTTTGACTAGAAATGGAAAACTGAAATCTTTTGGGGAAATAGAAACGGGTGTATATCCTGCATTCCCCACCGATTTGCAATCTCAGATGACAGCGCTTTCAAGCATAAGCGATGGGTATAGTTTAATTATTGAAAATATTTTTGAAAGTAGAAACAAGCACATAGGACAATTAAAAAAAATGGGTGCTGACCTAATTTCTAGAAATGGGATAGTGATTGCAAAGGGACAAAAACATCTTTTTGGTGCCGATGTAAGTGCGGGGGATTTGCGTGGCGGGGCATCGCTTGTTTTGGCAGGGCTTGTTGCTCAAGGCTATACGACTATTGATAACATTTGTTATATTGATAGGGGATACAAAAACATTGAAGAAAAATTCACTGCACTGGGCGGT
Organism: Clostridiales bacterium; assembly: GCA_015069325.1. Taxonomy (GTDB): domain Bacteria; phylum Bacillota; class Clostridia; order Christensenellales; family UBA1242; genus Caccovivens. The sequence goes on along the minus strand of SVIV01000002.1, from coordinate 195,791 downwards.
GATATTAAGAGGGTAAAAGTTGAAAAAGAAATTAATAATCAGTGTATGTAGTGTTTTTTTTGTAGTAGGCATTATTGTTTTATTAGCATATACTTTTTTCTCGCTTGGTGAAGTCAAAATTGATTTTAGGACGAGTGCCACTATTGAAGAAAATGCGACAGAAGAAGATATTATAAAAGCTAGTGGTATTGAACTTGGTGGGACGGTCTTTTTTAGAAATAAACAAAAATATATTGACAATATTGAATATGAATATCCTTATTTAAATGTTATTAATATTGAAACCGAATTTCCATCAACAATGGTAATTCATATTGCATATAGGCAGGAAGTGTATGCAGTTGAAGGACAAGATGGATTTTATATTTGTGATGAAGAATTTAAAGTTTTAAAAATAAAAGAAACGTTTGAATCGACAACGGAAAATGCAATTCTTTTAAGTGGAGACTTGCAAATTAAAAATGAAAAAGTTGGTGATTATCTTGATATTGATGTCAAACTTTATCAGGCTTTTTATCAAAACAATTATCGTTTAGGAATGTGTAAAGATTTGATTAAAGAAATTAAAGTTGAAAAAGAGTTTGATGATTCAATTGCACAAGAAAGAAAGGTTTTAAAATTAAATCTTTATAGTGGACAAACCGTTTCAATTGCAAACTATCAAGTTAATTTGCCATATAAGGTTTATTTGTTTAGTCAAGTTTATTCGTCTTTATTTGAAATGGCAGGCAAGGAAAGTTTGCAGAAAGATGGAACTTATGAGAGATTGACACTTGAAAACTTAAAAAACTGCGAGATTTATATTAATAACTATTACACAGAAGATGGAATTCTTAATCTAGAAAATGAAAAATGTTATTTTAAAATTTTTATTGCCCAAGGTGTTTGACATTTTTGGGCTTTTTTATTAAAATTGTTTTAAAGGGTGGATTATGAAAGAAAAATTTGTTTTAGCTTTTGACATTGGTTCTTCTCGCCTTCGCGCTATGATTGCAGGAAGGGGATTAAACAGGACGTTTGCGGTTAAAGGATTTAAAGAAATTGAATATGACGGTTTTTATGAAGGCGAATTTTTAAACAAAGAAGAATTACCTAAACTATTTAAGGAAATCGTTCAAGAATTTGCGCCATATTTAAACAAGATTAAAAAAATTTATGTGGGAGTGCCTGCAGAGTTTTCTTCTGTTATGCAATTGGAATGCAGTTTGAATTTTGCCGAACGAAGAAAAATTAAAAAAGATGATATTGATGAACTTTTTTATATGGCCAGCGAAAAAAGTAAAAATACTGAAGTTGAAGTAGTTTCAGTAAGTCCTATTTCTTTTGACGTTGATGGAAAAACTATGCTTGAACCAGTGGGATATGTAGGAAGCACTCTGGTAGGCAAGCTTTCAGTTGTCTATGCAAATAAAATGTTTATTGACTTATTTAATGATATTGCATCTTCTTTAGGATTTCAATATGTTGAATATATAAGCGAAGTGCTTGCTCAATCACAATTTATTCTTCCTAAAGATAAAAAAGAAGACCTATCTCTTTTGCTTGATAGTGGTGATATCTCAACAAGTATATCTCTTGTAAAAGGTAATGGGTTGTTAATGCTTACTTCTCTTTCTCGTGGCGGTGGATTTATTACAAATGATCTTGCCGAAGCATTTGAACTATCAATCAAAGATGCGCTAAGGCTTAAAAACGAAGTTGTGCTTTCAATTAAGGGAAAACCAAATGACTGTTATGATGTAGTATTAGAAAACGGAAAGATTGAAAAAGTTGTGCTTAACAGTGCAAATGAAGTTGTTGCATATCGAATTGAAGAATTGGCGGAAGTTGTAAACACTTGCCTGCAAGAGTATTCAAAAGAATATATTGCGCACTTACCTATTTATTTGACAGGTGGTGGAATTGCAAAAGTGAAAGGTGGGAAGGATTATCTTGCGAAATGCTTGGGAAGAAATATAAAATTAGGTGTTCCACCAATTCCTGGACAAGAAAAACCTACAATGGCATCAATTTATTCTCTTGTTGATTACGCATTAACTTCTTTAGAAAGAAGATAACAAAAACAATAAAATTAATGAAATAATTAGATATTTTGTTAATTTAATCACTTTTTTTAAAAAATTTATATAAATGTTTGCAAAAAAAACTCAAATATATTACAATACAATTAATAGAAACTTTAAGGAGAATGTTATGGAAAACAATTGTGCAACAAAAATCAAAGTTATTGGCGTTGGCGGTGGTGGTGGAAATGCTGTCAACAGAATGATAGAAGCAGGTGTGAGTTCAGCTGAGTTTATTTCTGTTAATACTGACCAACAAGCGTTGCTTTTATCTAAAGCTCCTGTTAGACTTCAAATTGGCGAACGTCTTACAGGTGGTGGTGGCGCTGGCGCTAAGCCCGAGATAGGACAAAAGGCCGCAGAAGAAAGCAAAACATCGATTACAGAAATGCTTAAAGATGCAAATCTTGTGTTTATTACTGCTGGTATGGGTGGTGGAACAGGCACAGGTGCGGCTCCTGTTATTGCTCAAATTGCAAAAGAACTTGGCATACTTACTATTGCGGTTATCACAAAACCATTCCTTTTTGAAGGTCCAGTAAGAAAGAAAAATGCAGAAGAAGGGCTTGAAAAGTTAAGAAAATATGTTGATGCCCTAGTGGTTATTCCAAATGAAAAACTTCTTCAAATTGTGCCTAAGAAGACACCACTTCTTGAATCATTCAGATTTGCAGATGATGTGCTTCGTCAAGGCGTGCAAGGAATTTCAGACCTTATTGTTTATCCAGGTCTTATCAACCTTGACTTTGCTGACGTTACTACAATTATGAAAGACAAAGGTCTTGCACATATGGGTATTGGTTATGGTGCTGGTGACAATAAAGCACTTGAAGCTGTTAAACAAGCTGTTGCGTCACCACTTCTTGAAACTACAATTGAAGGTGCAACAGGCCTTCTTATCAACATTAAAGGTGGCACAGATCTTACTCAAGATGACGTAAGCGAAGCGGCTTCTCTTGTAAGGGAAGTTGTTGACGAAAACTGCAATATCATTCTCGGAACAAGCATTGATGAAAATATGCATGATGAAGTTGAAATTACTCTTATCGCTACAGGATTTAAAAACCCTGAAGAAGAAAAAAGAAAGGAAGAAAAAGCAAACGAAATTGCTCAAGCAAAAGCAATGGGTAATATGGCGACTAAGACAGAATATTCTGCAAGAAGCCTTTTCTCAAACTATGTAAAACCAGAAGAGAAGGTTGAAGAAGAAGCATCTGTGAAGCCAGAAGTTTCTTTTGAAAAGAAAAATGAATTTTCATCTCGTGTGGAAGTGAAAAATACAGCAGTTCCACCTTGGATTGAAAAATTAAGAAACAATAGAAAATAGGCAGATTTTGTTTGCATCGCTAAAAAAATAAAAACTATGGGCGATTTTAAACATTAATAAGAAAATGATAAAAGAGTGCGTCTTGCACTCTTTTTTTGTTGACTATTGACAAAAGACCTTGATTGTGATATAAAGTTTTCAAGGAGAATTTATGGAGCAACAAACTATTAGTATATTTTCAATAGAAAGTGAATTTTTATCACAAAAAATTCAACAGGCGCAAAAAGATTATCAAAATAAGTGCGTAAAAATTTCTCAATTAAAGAAAAAATATAATCGTAATTTGAATGAAAATAACAATGAATATTACAATACCTATTATGAAATGATGAAGTGTCATTTTAAACTCACTGAGCTTGAAATGAAAAGAACCTTTTTGTTTGTTAAAATGATTGATGCAGTTGTAGAAGCGTGCAAAAATGGTGGATATACAGATATTGTAAAAGAAGGGAAAACGGTAAAAAGCAACCTTAAAAAAGTTCAAAACAGACTTAAATTTATTTTGAAAAATTTAAAAATAAAACTTGATTCAACAGGCGGTGTAATAAAGCAATATGATAAAAATCAAAATGTTGATATGGAAGATGTTCAATCGTTTATGCAAAGTGCAATCTTTTATAATAAATTGAATGAACAGTTAAACATATTTGATGAAACGCAAACAAAATTCAATATTGCAAAAGCAAATGAATGGCAAAAAACAGTATGGGATAGGCTTGAAAGTCATGATTTAGTTATGGTAAAAAATGAAAAAGGCTGGCAATTTATTTCTGCCCAAGAAATTGAACAAATTATAGAATAAAGTGAATTTAATTTCACTTTATTTTAATCTTGACAATAAAAGTAAGTGTGATATAATTTAAAGCAAGGAGATTATAATGGCAACACGAAATACAAAAAAGATTATCGATTTAGCAAATTTGAGAGAACTTCAAGTAAACGCATATTTTGATTTCTATTTAGGGAAATTGGGTGAAGACAATGTTGAAGATATTCAAAAAAAGACTACCGGTTATGCTCAATCATTAGCTCGCAGTTTAATGAGAGAAAATCAAGAATTTTTTGCAGAAGAAAACAATAGAAGAAAAATCTATTATCAAGCAAGTTTGCTTCACGCAGACAAAAAACATAGCGGGCATAGATTTTGGGAAGAGCTTTATAGTGAAGTGAAATCGTATGAAAAAGATTTAGCTGAAATTGAAACGGCAAAAAGACTTCAAGAAGAACTTAAGAAAGATGAAAGTGTAGAACTTGAAGCTGACGAGCGTTATTGCAACATTTAAGGAGACAATATGAAATTTTATTACCCAGAGTTTGATATAAATAAAGGAATTAAAACGCTTGATGGAAAACACTTTTCAACTTATGCAGTTGACATAAAACCATCTACAATGTATTTGCGAATAGATCACGGAGATTATGTTCGTTTTATTGACCATTTTGGCAATAGGGCAAGCAAAGATTATTCTTATGCAACTGTTTACGACGATAGTGGTTTTGCAAACATTAGTAAGCCTGGTGATAAACCACGTTATTTAGATATATTTTTAAGAGAATCGGATTCGCCAACATATAGTGGAGCGGCTGCTTATGGATTATTTTCTTTGCTTTATGCAAAAGATTGTTTAAGGGTTACACACGAATATCTTATTTCAGCGTTAGAAGATTTTGATTATTCATATTTTGCAGACGAAGTATTTTATGAAGGTATGATCAAAATGATGGTCAAATATTTACGTGATGAAGTGCAATATGCTTATGAAAATAATTTGCAACAAGACTGTGAACAAACCATTAGAGAAGTATTACAAAAAATCAAAAACATTTGTTTCGAGAAAAGAAAAGTTGCACTTCAGGATTTAGAAAAAAAGAACTCAGCAGCTTTGAGAAGAAAAAATGCATACGAACACGGAATTAAGTTTTTAGATAATTATAAGTTTGGTGATGCGTCAGAAGATGAAAGAAAAATGATTTGCGTGAATGAAGAAGATGATGAAGAATATGGAAAATAAAATGATGATTGATATTTTATTAAAATAAAACAGAGAATTTCTCTGTTTTATTTTTTTATTCGCAAACATTTGACAATTAATTTTTTTGAAATGATGTTTATTTTTGATAAATTTAAGATAAGGAGAAAAAATGCTAATTATTGTTGAGCACACTCTTGCAATATCTTTTTTATCTTGTCTTTTATCTTTAGAATTGTCGTCAAAGGTATTAAAACAAAAAGCTCGATTCAAGTTTTTTTCTGCGTTTTTAGGAAGCATAGTAAGTGTAATATATCCCATTTTTCAACTTAGTAATATTTTGAAAATTTTACTCTTGATTTTTTGTGTAAATTTAATTGTTTTAATATCTTTTAAATATTACAATTTTTTGTTGTTTTTGCGTAATATTGCGTTGGTGCTACTCGCTACCTGTGTGTTTGGTGGAATAATGGAAGGCATTAAAAACTTGATAGGTGAGTTTTCTTTGTTTGTGGCAAGTTTGATTTTGCTTGTAAGTTATTTCTGCATTAAATATCTTTTACATTCAATTGACCGGTCAAATAAAATTAATCAATTTACCTTTGAAATAAAGATAAAAGATGGCGAAAAAGTCATTTGTGAACAAGGGTATTTAGATAGCGGAAATGTGATGAAAGATAGCGTTACAAACAAGCCTATTATACTAGTTACTTTTGATGTTTTTCATAAACTTTATGAGAATGTAAATTATGTTTCAGCACTGACTAAACAATACAATTTTAAAGATTTTAAGTTGGGACATTTTGTTTCTATTAAAGGGATTGGCAGTGGAAATAAAATTTTGGTTTTCAGTGTTGATGAACTTTGGATTGGAGAAAATAAGCTTTTTAAAGATGCAATGCTGGGGCTATCTTTTTCCGGTTTTGAAAAGAGTTTTGGTAAAAATGTTTTACTCAACTATGAGATGATATAAAAGTCGACTTTTTTCGACTTTTTTTAATATATTTTTATTTCAAGAGAAAATTAATATCTTTTAAAATAATTAAAAGGAGAAAATATGAATAAACTTTTATTTAATTTTAAGCTTTGGTTGAAGACTTTGTTTGACAAAAAAGGGTTATTGTCAGTCAAGGGGATAGTATGTTATGTATGTGGCAATGAAGAGTTTTTGCCACCTTTAGAAGTTGAAGAAGAAAGAAATCTATTAGATGCCAAAGAAAATGGCGATACTTTTGCTGTGGAGAAACTGGTTGAACATAATTTAAGATTGGTTGCTTATATTGCCCGCAAGTTTGACAATGCAAACATTGAATATGAAGATTTAATTGCTATTGGTGCAATTGGACTTATAAAGGCGGTAAAAACGTTTAAAAGCGACAAAAACATTCGTCTTGCAACCTATGCGTCTCGTTGCATAGAGAATGAAATATTGATGCAAATAAGAAAAACAAGCAAAATTAAAAATGATTTGAGTTTAGATAATCCCCTTTGCGAAGACTATGACGGCAACCAATTAGTGCTTGGTGATATTATTCCATCAGATGACGATATGCAGGAAGAAACAATTGACAAACCTTCAGAAAAGCAGGTGATAGATTCTATTATAGAAAAACTGGGGAAAAGAGAAAGAGAGATTATGGTGCTTCGTTATGGACTCGAAGGACATGATGAACTTACTCAAAGAGAAGTTGCCGTTAAACTGGGCATCAGTCAAAGTTATATTTCTAGACTTGAAAAACGCATACTTTCGGAGATGAAAGATAAGCTTATTAAGGAGTTTCAAGTTTAATTCCCGCTTGTTTTTGCAATATAACGATCATTTTGTGGAGTTTTGTCCATTTTTGTCGGCATTGAATATTTTTAAAGTCATAAGCGAAAGATATTTTTATCTAAGGGGGATTTATGGCTTCAAAGGTAAGTATAGCAGGTGTTGATACAACTCATCTTCCTAAGCTTTCAAGCAAGGATATGGAAGAACTTATGAAAAAGGTAAAGTCAGGTGATGCAAGGGCGCGAGAGCATTTTGTGGTTGCAAATCTTAGGCTGGTGCTTTCGGTAGTTCACCGCTTTGGCGGAAAGGGAGATAGGGCAGACGATATGTTTCAAGTAGGTTGCGTGGGACTTATGAAAGCAATCGATAATTTTGACAACACTTTAAATGTTAAGTTTTCAACATATGCAGTGCCGATGATTGTAGGAGAAATAAGAAGATATTTAAGGGACAACAATTCAATGCGTGTAAGTCGCAGCTTAAGGGATATTGCATATAAAGCGTTGCAAGCAAAAGAAGAACTTTCTAAGAACTCTTTTGAAGAGCCTACAATCGAACAGATTGCGAAGTTTATTGATATCCCCGCTCAAAATGTAACTTTTGCCCTTGATGCAATTAGTGATACCGTTTCATTAAATGATCCTGTGTATACAGACGGGGCAGATACTATTCATATTTTAGACCAAATTGCTGACACTAAAAATACAGATGAAAATATTTTTGAAAATCTTTCAATTAAAGATGCAATAAAATCTCTTTCAGGCAGAGAAAAAGAAATTCTTTTGATGAGATATTATGTTGGGAAAACCCAAACAGAAGTTTCAGAAGAAATAGGGATAAGTCAAGCACAGGTTTCAAGACTTGAAAAAAATGCATTAAAAGTGATTAAAACTTTTCTATGCTAGAAAAGTCCCAAAAGACTCGGGCCAACCAAATGTTGGACGACTGTAATAGAGTGATAAAAAGTCGCCGAGCGTTAGGCTCGCCCCGAACTCCTACAAATGCTTTTATAAGGAGATGAAAAATTTATAGAAGTTGGGCAAAAAGCTGGAAAATTTAAATTTATAAAAGACTTGATTTTTTGTAATATTTTTTAAAATTCGACAATATCTTACACTATGGAAGCTACTTTTTTAGAACTTCGATGCAAAGAAGTTGTCAATGTTTTAGATGGTCGAAGGCTGGGGCATATAACAGATATTGTTTTTGACCTTTCTTGTGCACGAGTGCTGGGTTTTATTTTGCCAGGAGAAAAAACAGGTTGGAATATTTTTAAGCCTTGCGACCAACTTTTCGTGCCATATAATTGTGTAAAGCGAATAGGGGAAGATGCTATTTTAATTGAACTTCACTCGCAAGGCGTGCCAACGAATCCATATGTTTTGGGAAATAAATAAAAAACAGGCGATAGTGGCCTGTTTTTTTGTTTATAAAATGATGCAAACTAAGTTTTCCTACATATTTTCCAGAAGTTTTTTGAAAGATTCAATATCTTTAAATTGACGATAAACAGATGCAAAGCGGACATAAGCCACTTCGTCAAGCCCTTTTAAAGCGTCCATAACCATTTCGCCAAGCTCTGATGATTTAATTTCTTGTGTAAGTTTATTTTGAATTTGTTTTTCTATTGCCTGCACAACTTCTTCAATTTGATTTATGCTCACTGGTCTTTTTTCGCAAGCTTTAATAATCCCATTTTTAATTTTCAATGGATCAAATGATTGTCTTGAGCCATCATTTTTTACAACTAAAATGGGTGTTGTTTCAATAGTTTCATAGGTAGTATATCTTCTTCCACATTCAAGGCATTCTCTTCTTCTTCGGATTGCGTTGCTTTCATCGCTATTTCTTGAGTCAAGCACTTTGCTTTCTTCACCACCACAATAAATACATTTCATAATAGTTCTCCTTGTTTGTATAGGATATCACAACTTGCGATGTTTTGCAACCAAAAGAGTGTAATTTATCAAATTTTGTCATATAAAACAGGTAGACAGAGTAATTTAAGATATGGAAAAACTGATGCAATGCAAGGTGGGGAAATATAGAAAAATTGTTATGATTGATGCAGTTGCCCCTATGCAAATAAAAAGAAGGCTTTTGGAACTAGGTTTTACCGCTGGGCAATTGGTAAAAATTGCAAAAAAGTCTATTTTAGGAGAAACATATTTGCTTGAAATCAAAGGGTATTATATTTCAATGAGAAAGAGTTTAACAGAATTTGTATGGGTGGAGTAGGTTATGATTAATGTGATGTTAGTAGGCAACCCAAATACGGGGAAGACAACTCTTTTCAATTCTTTGACAGGGGCAAATGAAAAAACGGGAAATTGGCACGGGGTAACCGTCACAGAAAAGGCAAGAGTATATCAGTTTAAAGAAGAACAAATAAGGTTAATTGATCTTCCGGGGATTTACTCACTTTCGTCTTTAAGTTTTGAAGAAAAGGTTGCAAGAGATTATATATACAAAAATTTGCAAGATATTGTGATTAATATTTGTGATGCAAGCAATTTACGAAGAAATTTATATCTCACACTTTCTCTTTTGGAACTGGGACTTAAAGTGATTTTAGTGGTAAATCAAATTGATAAAAAGCCTATGCAAAAATGTGATTATTTGAAATTATCAAATTTATTGGGAGTAAAAATAATACATCTTAATGCGGGTGATAGAAACGCCTGTCAAGAGATAAACAGAGCAATTGTTAATTTTCAAGAAGAAAGAGAATATGCTTTGCACTATGTAAGAAAAATTGATTTACAAAAGGTGTCAAGGTTTGATTTTGGGGAAAAGAACAGCCGTTATTATAAAATAAAAACACTGGAAGATGATGAATATGTAAAAGAAAAGTTTAAAATCAATGAAATGTTCAACTTTTGTGATGAAATTGCGAAAATACGATATGACTATATTGATGATGTTTTGAAAGATTCAATAGTTTCGAATGGAAAAGTTCAGGGGAAAAGTAAGTTAGATGGCCTGTTTTTAAACAAAATTTTGGCATTTCCTGTGTTTTTGGGCATTCTTGCAAGTGTGTTTTATATTACCTTTTTCTCTGTAGGCAGATGGCTTTCTGATTTACTTGCGTTGACAATTGAAAAACTCATCTTCTCGCCATTATCATGCGGGCTGATTTCATTGTTTGGGCAGGGTAGTTGGATTACAAACCTATTTTGTGATGGGGTCTTTGGTGGTGCTGGTGCAATTCTCGCTTTTTTACCGCAAGTTGGTCTTCTTTTTTTATTCTTGTCTATTTTAGAAGATAGCGGATATCTTGCTCGAATAGCCTTTTTGTTTGATGATATCTTATCTAAGGTGGGGCTTAGTGGGAAAGCGATTTATACACTTTTGATGGGGTTTGGGTGTTCTACATCAGCAGTCTTGACTTCAAGAAATATGGAAGATGAAAAATCAAAAATGAAAACAGCGCTCCTTACCCCATATATGAGTTGTAGTGCAAAATTCCCCATTTACACAGTTTTGGGAGGTGCATTCTTTGGAGCAAACAATATTTGGGTGGTTTTGGGATTATACCTACTTGGTGTGATTATTGCACTTCTTATCTCATTTATTTTTGAAAAAACATATTTAAAAAGCCAAAAACAATCCTTTATTTTAGAGTTTCCGTCTTATAGAATGACCAGTATCAAATCGGCGGTTAAAGTGCTGTGGAAAAATATAAAACTCTTTATTTCACGTGTCGGCGGGATTATTATTGCGATGAATGTGATTGTATGGCTCCTGTCAAATTTTACTATTTCCTTTAAATATGTTCCTAACGGGAAAGGTCAAAGTATGCTTGAAACGTTTGGGCGGTTGCTCGCGCCGATGTTTATTCCTTTAGGGTTTGGTTCTTGGGCACTAGTGGCAAGTTTGATTGCGGGGCTTGTGGCGAAAGAAGTGATAGTTTCGTCAATAGCAATGTTCAATAATGTGCCACCAGGTGAGATAGCATCGTCCATTTTGTCCTTAAGTGCAGTTGCCAGTTTTGCAAGTGCAAGTTCGGTGCTTTCGTTTTTAGTATTTTGCCTGTTGTATATGCCTTGCTTTGCGACCATCTCGGTTTTAAATAAGGAAATAGGAAGGAAGTGGACAGCAATATCTGTATTAATTGAGTTTGTTGTTGCTTACATTTGTGCTTTTGTTGTTTATTCAATCTCTTCTGCCTGCGAAATATTTGGAGTTACAAGAGTTGTTTTGTTGCTGTTGGCAATGTTTACTATAATCATTTCTGTGGTTGTGATATTCAAAAAACTTAAAAAAAGAAGATGTCCATATGGTAAAAATTGTTTAAAAGAGTGTAATAAAAAGTAACAATTTTAAAATTGCCTTCATAAAAGATAATATGACTAAACAAAAAGAAAATGGAAAGTATAAAATTATGTGCTTTAAAGCACCAAAGTGGCTCGCATTTTTATTGAGAAAATTTTGTAAAAGTAAAGATTAGAAGATCCCTATTGCAATTCTATTAAAGTGTGATATAATAGAATTGATTTAGGGGGCTTTATGAAAAATTTAATGGCGTTAAATCTTAATAGAGTGCATATTGATGGTTATAGCGAAACTAATGAAAGCAAGCAAACGTCAGGTGCATTCAAGTTTGATATAAATGGAGATAAATATTTTGTTATCGCTTCAGTAGGTTGTGGTTGGCAACACGTTTCTGTGTCAAGTTATTCAGGTGGAATTCCTTCTTGGGACATAATGGAAACTATTAAAAAGAAATTTTTTGAAAGTGAAGAACGAGTTGTTGAATTCCACCCTAAAAAAGCAGATTATGTTAATAATAAAGAAAACTGCCTTCATATGTGGATTCCGCTAGAAGATAAAATTCCATACCCGGACTTAAATGAATTTAAGAAAAACAAGCCACAATTATTATGTAAAAAAGTAATTCAAATTGATGGGGTGATTTATTCATATACTCATTCAAAAAACGAAGAATTTGAACAGGTGGAAGTTAAAAGCGGTTTTAATAAACGTCCTACGTGGAACGCAATGTGTAAAATTAAGCAAGAAGTATTTGGAGATGAAGTGGCAGTAAGTTTTCACGGAGAGAAGGGCGACTCGCTAACTAAATTTAACGATAAAAACACGGATAGCATTCTCCTTTGGAAGCCCGTCAAGCAAGAAATTAAAACTCCGCCAAGCATTTTAGTGGGGTTTAAAGACGTCTCGTCAGAAGAGATTGAAAATGCATTAAGTTATTAAAAAAGAGAAGCATAGTTGCTTCTCTTTTTGTTTTTATTAGTCTTTCTTTAAAGTTCTGATGCAGTTTGTGCAAGCCTTAACAGTTTGTTCTTTTCCATCAACTTCAACTGTTACTTTTTGAAGGTTGAGGTCAAAAGTTCTGTTATATTTCTTATTAGAGAAAGATACTTGTTTTCCTGACATTTTGCCTCTTCCGCAGATATCACATACTTTACTCATAGTTATAGTCCTCCATTTCATATTTGTCTTTGCACTCTACTATATCATTTTTTGTTGAAAAAATCAACTCTTTTTTTAAAAAATCTTATAAAAACTAAAAAAGTTTTGATAAAAGACTAAAAAAGTGTTGTTTTTTTTCTCGGTTTATAGTATTATATAATTGCATAGAATCAGATAGGAGGCTAATTTGACAGTCGATACAAACAACTATTATGGCAATATTTCAATTTCCGACAACTCTATTAGGGTTGTTGCGGGTTATGCTGCCCTTGATTGTTATGGCGTGGTTGACCTTGTCAGCCGTTCTATTATTGATAGTGCAAAGGAAACGTTTAAAAAAGAATCTTATTCAAAAGGAATTAAGATTAATCATATAGACAACAGGATATTTATTGATGTTTATTGTCTTTTAAAATATGGCGTATCGATTAGTGCCGTAGCTGAATCTCTCAGAAAAGCAGTTAAGTATAGCGTTGAAAATTTTACAGGTATGCTTGTTGATGCCGTCAATGTCCACGTTGTCGGAGTTAGAGTATAGGAGCAAAAGGTAATTTAAATTATGATTAAAACAATAAACGGAACAACTTTCCGTAAAATGATAGTAGCAGGCGCAAGCCTTCTTGAACAAAATAAAAAATACGTTGACTCGCTCAACGTTTTTCCTGTCCCAGACGGAGATACAGGAACTAATATGTTTCTTACAATGAAGTCAGCTGTAAATGAAGTGTCTCAATGTGGGCAAAATACAACTGAAGCACTCAGTAATGCTTTCGCAAAAGGCGCACTTAAAGGTGCAAGGGGAAACAGTGGTGTTATCACTTCACAAATTTTTAAAGGGTTCTGCAGTGAAACTGCAAAACACGAAGAGATTACTACTAAAGATTTTGCAAGAGCGATGCAAGAAGGGGCAAATGTTGCTTATAAAGCAGTAACTAAACCAAAGGAAGGCACAATTCTCACTGTAATTCGCGTTATGGCTGAAAATGCTGTTAATATGGCGAAAAAGTGTGATGACTTTGAAGTGTTTTTGAAAAATGTTCTTCAAGTAGGTGAAGAAATTTTAAGTCAAACTCCTGAAATGTTGCCAGTGCTTAAAAAAGCTGGTGTTGTTGATGCAGGCGGAAGGGGAATTTTAGTTATCTTTACAGGTTTTTATAAACTTGTTATGGGTGAAGAAGATTTTGAATTCAAGTTTGACGATGAAAAACAACCACAAACTATGGATGATGTTCTTGCAGACATTGAAAACCTTGGAGAAATTGAATTTGGTTATTGCACAGAATATATGATTATTAATATGCACAAGAAAACCACAGAAGCTGACATTGACAAACTTCGTGATAAGTTGTGTGCTCTTGGTGATTCTGTAATCTGTATTGGGGACTTAAACCTTGTAAAAGTTCACGTGCATTCAAACGAACCTAATAAGGCACTTGAATATGCGTTGGAACTTGGCGAACTTCATAATCTTAAAATTGAAAATATGAGAGAACAAAATAGAGAACTCAAGAAGAAAGCCAATGTTATGGAAGAAAGCAAGAACCATGGAATGATTGCGGTAGCACCTGGGGACGGAATTGCAACAATTTATAAAGACCTTGGTGTTGACGAAATAATCGTTGGTGGGCAAACTATGAACCCATCAGCTGCTGATATTGCAGCCGCTGCAGACAAAGTGCCTGCAAGAAATGTGTTTGTATTCCCAAATAACAAGAATATTGTGCTTGCCGCAAACCAAGCAAGCGATCTTACTAACAAAAACATTATTGTGATTCCTACTCGTTCAATTCCTGAAGGCATTTCAGCAGCTATTTCATTTAATCCAGATGGAAGTGTTGAAGAAAACGCAGAAGCAATGAATGATGCAATCAAAGGTGTAAAATCAGGCTCTGTAACTTATGCAGTGAGAGATACTCACGTTGACGGATTTGATCTTCACGTTGGCGATATTATTGGGCTTGACGATAAAGCGATCTTGGCAAAAGGTAAACTTGTAAGCGAAACAACAGAAGATCTTATTGCTAAAATGGTAAGTGAAGAAACAATGACAATGACTCTTTTCTATGGTGAAGATATTAGAGAAGACGAAGCAATGACACTTGCAGATAAACTTTCAGAGAAATATCCAAACTGTGAAGTTACTGCAGTTGCCGGTGGTCAACCTGTATATTATTACCTTGTAAGTGTAGAATAAAAGTTATTAAAATATAAATAAAAAGTTGCTGTAGCTCAGCAACTTTTTTCTTTTTAACCTTATTTTTTTATTTCCTTTGACAAATTGCAAGATTTGTGTTATTTTAATTATATGAGATTAGATTTTTTAGTGGCAGAAAAACTTAATATTAGCAGGACTAAGGCACAAAACCTTATTAAAGAAGGCAAGGTGCAAGTAGCTTGTGGAATTGTGGATAAACCGTCATATGATGTGGATAGTGATAAAAATATAACTATATTACAGACTGAAAATTATGTTTCGCGTGGGGCTTATAAACTTGTTGGTGCAATCGAAAAATTTGGATTAAACTTTCAAAATAAAATTGTTTTAGATATGGGGGCATCGACAGGTGGATTTACACAAGTTTGTTTGATAAATGGCGCAAGCAAGGTTTATTCGGTTGATGTTGGCAAAGGAGAGCTTGATAAATCTCTTGTGCAAGATAAACGAGTGGTAAATATGGAAGGACAAGATATACGCACTTTGACAAATGAAATGGTAAAAGGGGTGAATATTATTGTTGGGGACTTATCTTTTATTTCATTGAAACATATTTTGCCAAAGGTTTTCTCTCTTTTTGGGGAGATTGAATGTGCCCTTCTTTTTAAACCGCAGTTTGAATGCGGTAAAGAAGTTGCAAAGAAATATAGGGGAGTAATAAAGGATAAAGTTGTCCACAAAAAGTTGTTAATAGATTTTGTGGAAGAGTTAAAACTTTATAATTTTACACTTTCAAACATTACTTACTCTTCAATAAAGGGTAAGGAAGGAAATATTGAGTATTTATTGCATTTAAATGGAAAAGAGACAAAAGTTTTTGACATTTCGCAAATTGTTGACACTGCTTTTAAAGAATTAAAATAAAAGATGAGCAAATGCTCATCTTTTTATAATCTTGTTACTGTTGTTGCGGTTGGATAAAGTGGAAGATTGTCAAGTCCTGGGCAGGCAGCATTATTGTTTTCACAAGCTTGACAAGGTGGAATGACAGGGTAGCCAAATGAAGGAAGCAGAAGATCAACTTGTGCTGTTACTTTAATAAGGACTTGAATGCAAGCGGTTACGATAAAGGAGTTTTCTGGATTATAAGCGCCTATGCTACTTGAGAAAATTGCAGATGCAGTTATTGATACAGGTGAAAGTGCAGGTTGTGGAACAAAAAGCATTGAACATTTGCTGATTGTAATAGATGAAGTTGCTGTTCCGATAACGCCATTCGCATCTCTATATGTTACAGTGATGGGAATAGTGATATTCATTGAAACATTAGCATAATTAGGGTTGTTTTCAATTCGATCAATTACAATATCGCTGACGGTTACTTCAGAGCCGATTTGTGTTTCGGCAGAAATGAATGTCAGTGGAAGGGCTGGGTTTGCAGGATTATTTCCGGTTAAATTAAGTAGAATTCCACTTTCTGTTGAACGCGATACGCAAGAGTCAAACACTTTTGTTGCTTCAATCAGAACTTTTTCGCAAATTCCACCAAGAGAATTGCTGTTGATTGGTCCTGGACGATTTTGATTGGTGTTGTTGATATAAAATGACATAATTTCTCCTTTTCTTTCATTTTTGTTATAGCATACAATATATATTATGCAGACGACATAGTAAAGTGTTAAAAAAATAATTGACAATCGGGTGAAAATAGGTTAAAATTTAGGCATTAAAGGGGTTTAGTATGATTTTAGATAATGTAAAAATTAGATTAGCACAACTTGAAGAAGATATTTTATTTATCAAGGAGTGTCTTTGACAAGGCAAAAATTTTAAATGATTTAGATATTTTAAAAAATGAACAACTTCAAGACGGTTTTTATCTTAATCAGCCAAGAGTTTTAGAAGTGGGCAAGAAGATTAAGCATCTTGAAAATAAACTGGCACTACTTGCAAAACTTGAAACCTTGCTTAGTGATGCTTGG
Organism: Clostridiales bacterium; assembly: GCA_015069325.1. Lineage (GTDB taxonomy): Bacteria > Bacillota > Clostridia > Christensenellales > UBA1242 > Caccovivens. The sequence continues at coordinate 179,090 of SVIV01000002.1, read as the reverse complement.
GGTTATGTGGAGCTTTCAGAAGAAGTTAAGGATGGCTCGCTTGATAGCGAAGTAGAAGACAGTTTGCATATTTTGGAAAGGGAAGTTGGTGATGCAAAAATTCAAACACTTCTTTCAGGGAAATATGACGGCAATGATGCGATTATTACTATCCACGCTGGTGCTGGCGGAACGGAAGCTCAAGATTGGGCAGATATGCTTAACAGAATGTATAAAATGTATTGCGAAAAGCATAGTTATTCAATAAAAATTTTAGATGTTTTGCCGGGCGATGAAGCAGGACTTAAAGGAATCACTTTTGAAGTAAGCGGTGATAATGCTTATGGATTTTTAAAGGCGGAAAAAGGGGTGCATAGATTAGTCAGAATTTCACCTTTTGACTCAAATGCACGCAGACATACATCTTTTGCAAGCGTTGAAGTTATGCCTAAAATAGAAGAAAAACCAAACATAGAAATTCGCCCAGAAGAACTAAAAATTGATACTTATCGTTCATCTGGTGCTGGCGGACAAAATGTGAATAAAACTGAAAGTGCTGTAAGAATCACGCACATTCCAACTGGTATTGTTGTTGCGTGTCAGGTGGAACGAAGTCAAGTGCAAAACAAGGAAACTTGTATGCAAATGCTTTATTCAAAACTTGTTGAAAAAGAAGAAGCCGAAGAAATGGAAAGGCTTGCATCTATTCGTGGAGAAATTAAAAAGATTGAATGGGGAAGTCAAATTAGAAGTTATGTTTTTTGCCCATACACTCTTGTTAAAGACCATCGCACAGGTTTTGAAGATAGCAATGTCTCTGCAGTTATGGACGGAAATATTCAAGAATTTATTAATGAGTATTTAAAGAAATTATACTAATTTTAATATAAAATTCTGCAAACATAGTTTGTTAAAAGGGAAAATAATGAGTTATTATAACGAATGCGTGGAAAAATTTCATAAGTTGAAAGACAAGAAAGATGTTGTGGTGTTATCTATTGAATCTTCCTGCGATGAAACCAGTATTGCCATCGTGAAAAATGGAAGAGAAGTTTTGGCAAATGTCGTTGCGTCTCAAATAGACATTCATAGAAGATTTGGTGGGGTTGTGCCCGAAGTTGCATCACGCAATCATATTACTGCTATTTCAAATATTTATAATGAAGCGTTAAATGAAGCAGGCATTCAAAAGGAAGATATTGACGCTGTTGCTGTTACATACGGGGCTGGACTTGTTGGGGCATTACTTGTGGGCGTCAACTTTGCGAAAGGGCTTGCTTACAAATTAAATGTGCCATTAATCGCAGTAAGTCACGTTTACGGACATATTGCAGCAAATTATATTTCTCACTTAGACTTAACTCCGCCTTTTGTATGTTTAATGGTAAGCGGTGGTCATACTGCACTCTTAAGGATTGATGATTACAATAAAATGACGCTTCTTGGAAGCACTGTTGATGATGCAATAGGCGAAGCTTTTGATAAGGTTGCACGAGTTTTAAATCTTCCTTATCCGGGTGGTCCAGAAATAGATAAACTTGCAAAACAAGGCGAAAAAAAATACAACTTTGTTGTATCAAAAAGCTTAAAAAACACTTTAGACTTTTCGTTTAGTGGCATAAAAACGGAAGTTGTAAATTTAGTGCATAATGCAAGGCAAAAGGGAGAAGAAATTAATCCTTCCGATGTTGCTTGTTCTTTTCAAGAAAGCGTAACAGATGAACTTGTTTCAAAAGCTATTCGTGCGTGCAAACAAGAAAATATTAATAAACTTGTAATTGCCGGTGGCGTGGGGGCAAATTCACTTTTAAAACAAAAGGCAAATGCTAATTGCGAAAGGGAAGGCATACAAGTGTATAGCCCTGTTTTAAAATACTGCACAGACAATTCTGCAATGATTGGCGCAATGGCATACTATATGATAAAAGATGGTTTGGGGCTTGCAACGCTTGATTTAACAGCAAAGCCAAATGTGAATTTAGGAGTATAATGTTTTTGCGTTATAGGTAAGGTAAACGAAAAATGCAAAAGGAGAAAATAGCTATGGAATTATTAGCACCTGCAGGGAACTTCGATAAATTAAAAACAGCAGTGCACTTTGGTGCAGATGCTGTGTATTTTGCTGGGAAAAAATTGGGATTGCGTGCTTTTGCCGGAAATTTTAGCGAAGAAGAAATTTTTGAAGCAATTAAATATCTTCATGAAAGGGGAAAGAAGGGATATATTACACTTAACATTGTTGCAAATGACAGTGATTTTGAAGGTATTGATGAATACTTGCAAGTGCTTGTTGATGCAAAGGTTGACGGGATTATTGTTAGTGATATAGGGCTAATTTCTTATATAAGAACAAAATTCCCAACGATTAATATTCACGTTTCAACACAGGCGAATGTAAACAACTCAATGACTGCAAAGGTTTATGCTGATATGGGGTGCACAAGACTTGTGCTTGCAAGAGAACTTTCATTAGCACAAATAAATGAGATTTATCGTGCAGTTGGCGATAGATGTGAGATTGAAACATTTGTTCACGGAGCGATGTGTATTTCTTATTCAGGGAGATGTCTTCTTTCAAACTATTTAACCGGCAGAGATAGCAATCGTGGTGCTTGCGTTCAGGCTTGCAGATGGAAATATTTTATTCGTGAAGAAAACCGTGAAGATGAAATGGAAATTCAAGAAGACGAGCGCGGAACATATATATTAAACTCAAAAGATTTATGTTTAATTGATCATTTAAGCGAACTTGATAAAGCAGGTATTGAAAGTTTAAAAATTGAAGGCAGAATGAAGTCTGATTATTACGTTGCTTCTGTTGTTAATGCTTATCGCAGGGCATTAGATGGAAAGGAAGATTTAAATATTCTTCGTGATGAACTTGAAAAAACAAGCCACCGCCGATACACAACAGGATTTTATTTTGGTGAAAAAGATAAGGAATATTTAGAAGATAGTATGCCAGTCCAAACAGCAGTATTTATTGCAAAAGTTGTTGAAGATGAAAAAGATGGCTTTGTCAAAGTTGAAATGAGAAACCGCTTTAAAGTTGGCGACATTCTAGAGATTCTTTCGGCAGACGATACTTTTTTAAAGACAATTAAAATTGAGAAAATTATTGATAGCAAAGGCGAACAAATTGATGATGCAAAACGTGTGCAAGAAGTGGTTACAATAAACTCTCCTTATCATCTTAAAGCAGGGGATATTTTAAGAGTAAATAAAAACAATTAATAGTTGATAAATATTTACGTTTAAGATATACTATGAAAACGAAAAAGGGTATTGATTATGAAATATATTAAATATACAGGTATTCCAAAGGAAGAAATTTTATATTGTTTGTATTTACATGCAAAAACATCAAAGTTAGGTTTTTTTGTTAATATTGGCAACCGAACAATTAATTCTGTTCAAGACGCAAAAGAATTATTAAGTCATAAAACTGATTTTGATTATATCGATGGGCGTCCAATTAAAATAGATTTAGCAGATGATGATAAATTTTATGCAGAATTATATGATGTTAATAATGGCGAAGGTGCTGCTTTTGAAGCAGTTAAGTATTTAATAAATGATAAAAAATTGAAATATAGGGCAAATCAAATATCTGAAAAGAATTTTGGCGGTGTTGATAAAATACAAATTGATCCACTTGATGAATTTGACAATATGGCTGATTGTATTTATATGTTGTTAGAATTAAATAAACAATATGAAGCAAATGAAGTTACAATTAGAAATACTTTAAAAGAAATGTGTGAAATTTTAGAAAAAAATAAAGTTTATTTTTCGAAATATAGCGGATTGAATACCTTATCATCATTGTTTTTTGCTATCTCTAATATTGTTTCTCATCAAGATGCTTTATATTTATTGAATAATTTGAGAGGCAGACAGTATAAGGCGTATTATAGTATTAGAGAAGATTTGATGAAATTTGCAAGAGAAGATTGCAAATGCCCAGAAGAATTGATGCAAAGATTTGAATTTGAAACAAATACATTTGCTATTGAAGAAAATCATCAACAAATCTCTCAGTAGTTTAAATAAATTATAAATAAAAAAGCATGGCAAACAAAGTGCCATGTTTTTTTATTTTATAGTGTCATGTTTATAACTCAATTTCTTGTTCATCTTCATAATCAGTGTTGTCAATCAGACCTTTAAGTTCTGAAATATCAATATCTCTTAATTCAACAGGTTCTACCACTGGTCTTTGTTCATCTTTTTCCATTTTTCTTCTCCCTTTGATTGTATTTTATTGAAAGGAAAGATTTAAGTCAACTAAATTAAGGAGAATTTTATATATTATTTATTATATATTAACAACATTAGTTGTTAAATTTTACACAGAAGATTGTTTTTGACAAAAAAATATAAAAAATTTTTAAAAAATTGTCATTTTTGGTTGACTATTTTGAAAAAATTGCATATAATAGTGCTAGCACTTAAAACTAAAGAGTGCTAACAAAATGAGAAAAGGAAAGGTCGTCTATGGAATTATCAGCACGAAAGCAAAAGATTCTTCAAATGGCGGTAGAGGAATACATTAAAGATTGTAGTCCTATTACAAGCGGTGGAATTAAAGACAGTGCAAGTTTAGATTGTTCAACTGCAACCTTAAGAAACGAACTGAATGCGCTTGAAGCTATGGGGTTTTTAAAGCAACTGCACACATCTGGTGGCAGGGTGCCTACTGCGCAAGGCTATCGATATTATGTTGAAAGTTTGCTTTCTCAGGGGCAGGCAAGTGAAGGGCAACTTGATGAAGTAAAGAAAATTATTTCTTCTCGCACAAGTTCGCTTGATGATATTGTCGATGGCATTGCAAAAGTTGTTTCTCAAGCCACAAGCTATCCAACAGTAGTTATGGTTGATGGAGTGCAAAACTTAGTGCTTAATGATTTAAAAATAATTCCGCTTCTTGAAGATAAAGTTATGGTGCTTATTGGCACAATGGCGGGATATATCAATCAAACGCTTGATGTGAAAGCAAGTATTCAAGATTGTGAAGATGCGTCAAAATATCTTACAAATCACTTTAAAGGTGAAACGCTGGGCTTTATGATTGATAATATGGAGCAATATAAAGAAGGAATGCACAGTGAGATTGATGCCTTTCAACAAGTAGTTAATTCCTTAATTGAAGGTTTAAAAAATTTTAACAAACAAAAGTATTTAAACGTTCGACGTGAAGGCAGTGCGAAATTATTAAATGACAATAGTCTTGAAGAAGCAAAGAAAGTTTTAAGCGTATTAGATGACGAGAAAGAATTATCGAATATTTTAGAACTTGAAGGTAAGGGCAGTATTGAAGTAACTGTTGCTGATGACAGGCAAGATTGCTCGGTTGTAAAAGCGCCTATTGTTGTTAATGGAAAACAACTTGCGTCAATTGGTGTTATTGGGCCACAACGAATGGATTATGCAGGTATTGCAAGTGCGTTAAAGGTAGTGATTGACAGTTTAAACGACTTAAAAGGAGAATAAATGGCAGAAAGAGAAAAAGAAGAATGCAAATGTAAGCATAATGAATGTCATTGTGAATGCGATGAAGAATGCAAATGCGGCGGAGAGTGTGATTGCGGAGAGAATTGCACTTGCGAAACACATTGCGAGTGCGAAGAATGCCACTGCGATGAAGAATGCGAGTGTCATAATAAAGAACAGGAATATTTAAATCTTGCAAGACAAATTCAAGCAGATTTTGAGAATTATCGCAGGCACGCAGTAGAAGATAAAAACAAAGCAAGAATTATTGGTCAAATTTCTGTTATTGAAGCGTTCTTGCCTTGTCTTGATACATTTAAAGAAGCAAAGAAATCAATTATTGATGAAAATGTGTTAAAGGGCGTTGAAATGATTGAAAATAAAATTTTAGATGCACTTGCAAGTGTAGGTGTTGAAAAAATGAAAACGATTGGCGAAAAGTTTGATCATAACAAGCACGAAGCAATTGCGCAATTTGCAGATGAAAGTAAAGATAACGAAATTATATTAGATGAATATCAATCTGGTTATATCTTCAATGATAAGGTAATAAGATATGCAAAAGTGATTGTAAACAAAAGGGGAAATGAATAATGATAAAAAATGGAAAAGTAAAATTAATTCAAAAATTTTTGTCAGAAGTTGGCATTGAATGGGATGCGAAATATAGAAATCCACTTTCTTCTACAGTTGTAAGAGATGCAGAAGATTCTGACTTGTCATATGTAATAAAATTAAAAGTTAACATTAATGGTCAGGAGATTAATAAAAGATTTATGATTACTGAAAAAATGTTTTTGATGTATAATTTTGATACTGAAGAACTTGAAGAAAGTTTTACTCCAGAATGGGTTGCATATCAAAACAAGTTTTTAGAAGAAGACAGAAAAGAAGAAGCAAGAGTGAAGGCAGAAGAAGATGTTCGCGGTAAGGAAGATGAAATTTTGGGAATTAAATTAGATGAAGTTTTTACCCATAAAAAATTAGAAGGAAACGAAGAAGACGAAAAAGTAAAAAATGCGACTGCAAATTCTGCGGACGACGAAAATGAAAATATATAATAAAAATAAAGGAGACTAAAAAAATGGGAAAAATTATTGGAATTGACTTAGGAACAACAAATTCTTGCGTAGCTGTTATGGAAGGCGGAAAGCCAACAGTTATTGCAAATGCAGAAGGGGACAGAACTACACCTTCTGTTGTGGCTTATACTAAAGAAGGAGAAAGACTTGTTGGTAAAGTTGCAAAACGTCAAGCGGTTGTAAACGCTGACAATACAGTTCAATCAATTAAAAGAGAAATGGGCAATGCTTACAAGGTTGCTTTAAACGGAAAAGATTACACTCCACAAGAAGTTTCTGCTATGATTTTATCTAAACTCAAGGCAGATGCTGAAGGATATCTTGGCGGGACTGTTACCCAAGCGGTTATTACAGTGCCAGCTTACTTTAATGATGCTCAAAGACAAGCAACAAAAGACGCAGGAAAGATTGCAGGACTTGAAGTTTTAAGAATCATCAATGAGCCAACTGCTGCTGCTCTTGCTTATGGACTTGACAAAGGCGAAAACGCGAATCAAAAGATTTTAGTTTATGACCTTGGTGGTGGAACTTTTGACGTTTCTATTCTTGAAATCGGCGATGGCGTATTTGAAGTGCTTTCAACTGCAGGAAATACTCGTCTTGGCGGAGATGACTTTGACAATCGCATTATTGACCTTTTAGTAGAAGAATTCAAGAAAACAAATGGAATGGATTTAAGCAAAGATAAACTTGCTATGCAAAGACTTAAAGAAGCTGCAGAAAAGGCAAAAATCGACCTTTCAGCAACTCCAAAAACTACTATTTCTCTTCCATTTATCACTGCTGATGCAACAGGTCCAAAACACTTAGAAATGGAACTTACTCGTGCGAAGTTTGATGCAATCACAGAAGATCTTGTAAAAGAAACTATTGACTGCACTGTTAAGGCACTTAAAGATGCTGGACTTAATAAAGAAGCACTTGATAAAGTAGTTCTCGTTGGTGGTTCGACAAGAATTCCTGCCGTTCAAGAAGCGGTTAAAAACTTTACAGGAAAAGAACCTTATAAAGGTATCAATCCAGACGAATGCGTTGCAGTAGGTGCGGCAATTCAAGCAGGTGTTTTAGGTGGAGAAGTAAAAGATGTGCTTCTTCTTGATGTAACACCACTCTCTCTTGGAATTGAAACATTGGGCGGTGTATTTACTAAACTTATCGAAAGAAATACAACAATTCCTACAAAGAAATCTCAAATTTTCTCAACTGCTGCGGACAATCAACCTGGTGTTGATATTCACGTTCTTCAAGGTGAAAGAGAATTTGCAAATCAAAACAAAACTCTTGGAAGATTCCAACTTTCAGATATTCCACCAGCCCCAAGGGGAGTTCCACAAATTGAAGTAACTTTTGATATCGATGCAAATGGAATTGTAAAAGTTTCAGCAAAAGACCTTGGAACTAACAAAGAACAAAATATTACAATTACTGCTTCAACAAACCTTAAAGAAGAAGATATTGAAAAGGCAATTAAAGAAGCAGAAGCTCACGCAGAAGAAGACAAGAAACGTAAAGAACTTGTTGAAACTAAAAACCAAGCAGATAATATGGTTTATGGCTTAGAAAAGATGATTAAAGAAAATGGCGATAAACTTGCAGAAGAAGATAAAACAAAACTTACTGAAGCAATTGAAAAGGCAAAGAAAGAGTTTGAAAGTGATGACATTGAAGTAGTTAAGAAAGCACTCGAAGAACTTACAAACGTTTCAAACGGAATTGTATCAAAAATGTATCAATCTGTAAATCCTAATGGCGATCCAAACGCAAATCCAAATGGTGGCGACAACGGCAGCGATCCAGAAGTTGTAGTTGACTAAAATATAAGCTATTGTCAAACAAAGCAGATTAAGTTTGCTAAAGCAACAAAAGGGGCTGAAGATAGATTACTCAGCCCCTTAAAGTGCTTTGTTGTAAGAGTAAACAATTGCTATTGATTTAGTTAAATGTAAGATATAATATTAAAAGATAGGAAAATAAAAAAATGGCTAATAAAGATTATTATGGAGTCTTGGGTGTAGATAAAAATGCTAGCGACGATGAGATTAAATCGGCTTATCGTCGTTTGGCAAAAAAATATCACCCAGATTTAAATAAAACCGAAGAAGCCGCAAATAAATTTAAAGAAATCAATGAAGCCTATGAAGTTTTAGGCGACAGTAAAAAACGTGCAAACTATGATCAATTTGGTTCTGCAGATGGAAACCCTTTTGGGCAAGGCGGTGGAGCTGGATTTGGCGATTTCTTTAGTGGCGGTGGAAGTGGCGGATTTGGTGACTTTTTTTCAGATATTTTCTCTGCTTTTGGCGGAGCTAGGGGTAGTGCTCAAAATATCAAAGGAGAAGATGTCAATCTTTCAATCACATTAGATTTTGAAGAAGCTTGTTTTGGCTGTGAAAAAACAATTAATGTAAATAAAACAGATAAATGTCAAACATGTCATGGAACAGGTGCGAAAAATGGCACAGAATTTTCAACTTGTAGTGAATGTGGTGGAAGCGGACGTGTTCGTTTTCAACAAAACACAATTTTTGGCACGACTATTCGAGAAGGAGCTTGTCCAAAATGTAATGGGACAGGCAAGATGATAAAAGAAAAGTGTTCTGATTGTAATGGATATGGCATTAAGAGAACACAAAAAGCGGTTAATGTAAAATTCCCTGCAGGTATAGACGGGGGACAAACACTTAGAATGCGTGGGGAAGGTAATGCTCCCAAAAATGGCGGAATGAATGGAGATTTGAATATAAAAGTGTCTGTTCGCCCACATAAATTGTTGGTAAGAAAAGAGAATGATTTACTGCTTGATTTGTATTTGCCGTTTACAACTTGTATTCTTGGTGGGAAAGTGGAAATTCCTACATTAAATGGGAATTATACTCTTAATATTCCTGAAAGGACTATAAGCGGAACTGTTATGAGAATAAAAAATAAGGGGGTAAAAGCCCTTAATCAAAATTCTTATGGAGATTTGCTTGTTACCGTAAAGGCAGAAATGCCTAAAGGCCTTTCAAAAGAAGACAGGAAAACGCTTGAATCTTTAGCAGAAAAGATTGGAGAGAATTCATATTCAAAATATAATGACTTCTTAAAGAAAATGAAATAGACGGATTTCGTCTATTTTTTTTGTTTGACTTTAATTTTTTAACAATATATAATCACATTGGGAGATGTTATGAAAGAAAAAGATAATACTTTAAGATATAATTATGACTTTTCAAAACATAATCGTTTTGATTGTGTGGATAATATTGTAAAATTGATAAATTTGCACGTAAAAAAAGGGTTGAAAGAAGGTGATGTCAAAGATTTGATAAAGGAAATTGCTTTTTTTAACTTTGACTATTACAGGGGTGATTATAAAGGAAAAGAATTGCCTACTATTAAATTTGTAGACTTGAATCAACAAAATGTTTTTGAAGTGCTTGCAAAAGAAAAAAGAACTGTTACAAACAAAGGTGGATATACCCCAGACCTGAATTTGGTTTCAATATCAACTGATTTAATTGATGATATTGTAAAAAACAGGAAAACAGATCCGAATCAATTGTTAGGAGCAATGGTTACAGTATCTCACGAATTGCAACATTTTCAACAAAGATCAGTGGTAGAGTATTACGATGGTTTAGATGTTGAAGATCAGCGCAAGTTAGATGAACATATTTCCGTTAGGGCGGAAAAAATAAACAAATCTATAGAAGAGTTGATGAACAGACAAGAAGATTTTCAACTTAAAGATTTGCGTAAATTTGTTGAACCATATTTTGGGAATAGTTTAGAAGGAATTGAAATTGCAAAGAAAAACAAAAAGCAATATTTTAAGGTTCTTCAACATGCGTACTATTTGAATTCTTTTTCTGAAATTGAGGCAAGAAGGCTTGGTGCAGGTATAATTTTAAGATTGTTTAACGAGTGCAGGAAAAATCAAAAACTTTCTGATACGGCTAGGCAATGGTTTGATGAAAGGGAGGAAGATTTGGTTTCTCAAATCAAAGATAGAGAACGTAATTCTATGTATTTTGATGTGCTTGAAGATTTTGAAAATAGCTTTAATGTTGACAATGTTAAATTTCTCTCTTTAATTGAGCATATGGAGGGTTCGGCAAATATGGATCAGGCAGAAGTTAAGATTAGAAGAAATCCGATAAATTTATTATCTTATCAACATGCGATGGATAAATTTATAGCAACTAAAGATGTTAATCAAAAAAAGGCATTATTAAAAAATGCAATGTATCATGGGTATAAACAATTTGGTAAAAAATTAATAGAATCAATTATTAATGATCCACAATATTCTGATGATTTATCAGGGGAAATAGTGGGGTATTTGAAAGCTGGTACTATGAACATTAATAATCCGGAAGATGAAAAATGTAAGTTGACTTTTGCTTCATACTCATTGTCTTACAATGGATTGTTGACTCAGGAGCAACAATTTGAAGTTCTTGGAGATTTATTAAATCAAAATAAAATTTACCATGCGGCTCAATTCTGCAATCCTTCTTTATGTGATCCAAATAATCCTTATTTTGATAAAACGAAAAAAATGCTAATCACCCGATTGGAAGATGCGCTTAAGAATCCTTTTCAAGAACCATTTAAAAATATAGGAAGCTATAGGACGTTATGTTCTTATTTTGGCTTGCAAAATGATGCAAGATTAAATCAATTCTTAGAATATTCATTAGATGAAAAATATCGTGAAGAACGAGAAAATGATGAAAATAAACAGGCAAGACTTGTAAATTATAGAGATATTTACGGAAAAAGAGAGTTGATTGAAAGGCTTAAAGAATTAGGTGATATTAAAACAGCAAAAGATAATATTGTTCAAATGTTTGCAGAAGATAAAGAAATTGATGATTTAATATATGATGATGAAATATTGCAAGAATTAGACAATGTAGAAGAAAGGAAAAGAAAATTAAAAGAGGAAGAACAAAAAAGAATGCAGCAACGCCAGCAAGAGAATGAAATTGGAGAGCGTTCGCTTGAATAAAAAACTCGCATATACTGCGAGTTTTTTTTGTTTAATTTTCTGATAAAACAGACACAAGCGCAAGGGTGGCGACAACTGCGGTGTCGCATCTTAAAATTCGTTTGCCCAAACTTATTGATTGCACATTTTGTTTTTTTATCTTCTCGGCTTCTTTTTCGCTAAAGCCTGCTTCGTTGCCTACGATTACAGCAATTTTTTGTTTGCCGTATAAACCATTGCTATCAAAAGCTTTTTCTTCATTTTCATACGCAAAAATGACAACATCAAAATCTTTCAATTTTTCAATCATTTTATCAAAAGAAATAATGTCGCTGACAAATGGAAGTTTGCTTCGTTCACATTGTTTACAAGCGGTTTGAATTTGGGTTTGCACACGTTCTCTTTTAAGAGTTTTGTTTTGTGTCCACTCACTTGAAAATGGAACAATTTCATTTACGCCAAGTTCGATTGATTTTGCGAGTATTGCATCAAAATAATCTTTTTTAGGCATCATTTGAAAAAGTGTAATATCTCTGTTTGGCAAGGCTGGACATTTTTCTATACGATCTATGTTTAATAAGCAATCATTTTTATTTATTTTTGCGATGTGGCAGTAATAGTCGTTTTCATCATTTACGCTTGCAATAACTTCATCGCCTTCATTTAATCTTAGCACTTTTTTTAAGTGAAAAAATTCATCTTCTTCAATAATAATTTTGTCTTCACATTTTCTTCCAAAAAATCTTTTCATATTTGCTCCTATGAAAAAAATTATACCACAAAAGAAAATCAAAGTAAACAATTTCTGCTAATAAATAGTCCTGCAAGAAAAGTTAATGAAGGCAACATATTGTTTTGACAACAGCAAAAATTTGGTGTGTAATAGCAGGTTCTGTTGCAATAGCATTGGCAAGGACAGATATCTATAAAATTGCCGAATCTGTAGTTTGAATTTATAATCATAATTTTCTCCTTTGTTTATTCTAATACAAGTCTATTTTACATAATTTATATTATGCTTAAACAATTTTTTGCAATAATAACTATTGTTGGAATGGTAGTTGGTTCTGGTGTTGTTTCTGGAAAAGAAATCGTTGTGTTTTTTTCTAGGTTTGGGTATTTTTCTTTTTTCACAATAATTATAAGTTTTTTTATGTTTTATTTTCTTTTTAAATTTATTCTAGTTAAATGTGAATATATTAAAAACAAAATCAAAAATTCTAAATTTGCATTATTGGCAAACTTTATTTTTTGCACCATTTTTTCGGCTTCAATGTTTGCTGGGATAAATAATTTATTAAATTCTGATGAAAATTTGATAAATATATTGATTTTTTTGTTGATTTTTTTGTTTTGTGTTGTGATTTTTAAAAAAGGTATTAAATCTTTAAACAAGCTAAATTTAATTTTAGTGCCTGTAATGCTTTTTGTTTTTGCGGTTTTGTTGATTTCAAAAATAACAAGTGTTGAAAAAGGGGGATTTAATTTTGGGGGTGTTTCGATATTTTATGCAATACTTTATGTCCTTTTAAATGTATCCAGCGGTTGTGTTTTGATTGCTGATTTAGGACGAGAATTGACTAAAAAGCAAAAAACACGAGTGGCTTTTTTTAGTGCACTCGTGTTAAGTTTGATTTTGCTGATTACTAATATGGTCTTACTTGCATATCCAAATTTTCTCTCAAATCCAATGCCGCTACTTGACATTTTAGGTGGCAACTCAGTTGTAATTGAAGTATTAATATTTATTGGTTCGGCAACAACGTTATTTTCTATTGTTTATTCAATTTCAATAATTTTAAGAAGTGTTTGTAAAAATGAAATAATAAACTTTTTCGTTTGTATAGGAGTTCCGTTATTTTTAAGTTTATGGGGATTTGGTCCTATTATTGCCTATCTTTATCCTTTGGCAAGTGTGATGGGGGGAATGTTTTTATTTTGGGTTTTATTTATACCTTCGTTCAATAGGAACAATCAAAAGATACATTCCGGTAGCCAAAATACAAAGGATAAAAATGCTTGCCATAACAATATCGAGTTTTAAAATTTGACTTCCGTAATTGATTAGATATCCTAGACCTGCCTTGCTTGAAAGATATTCGCCCATAATTGTGCCTACCCAGCTCATGCCTACATTAATTTTCAGTGCAGAAATTAGCTGTGGAAATGCGTTTGGAACTATTAATTTGTATAGTATTTGCCATTTGTTTGCGTGCATTGATTTCAGTAGCAATATTTTATTATTGTCGCAAGAAATGAATGCGTTTAACATAGAAATTGTGGTAATGACAACACAGATTAAAATGCACATAACAATTGTTGCTGTGCTTCCCGAGCCTACCCATAGAATAATCATAGGGCCGAGTGCTATTTTAGGGAGTGAATTTAAAATAACTAAATAAGGTTCGAAGGATTTTCGTAGTTTTTCGCTCCACCAAAGAACAATGGCGAGTAAAAAACCTATTAAAGTTGCTAAAATGAAACCTATGATAGTTTCGTATAGCGAAGTCCAAATATGAATCCAAAGATTTCCTTCCTGTGATAAATTGACTATCGTTGTTGCTATTCTTGAAGGACTTGAAAAGAAAAATGGATCAATAATGCCAGAGACGGAAAGTAATTCCCATACCCCTAAAAAAAGAGTTATTATGGCAAGTCTTCCAATCCATACAAGAATCGAATCTTTTTTTTGTTTGCGCAAAAATTGAATTCTTGCTTTGGAATTGTTGATTTTCTTTTTCATTAGACTAGGTTTCTCCAAATCTTTTCAAAATAACTTCCAAAAAGCGGATCTTCGCGTTTGTGAAGAGGGGTTGCGCCATCAAAAGACAATTCCACTTCTTCTTTAACTACTGCAGGGCGCTTCGAAAGAATAATTACTTTATCTGACATACTAAGTGCTTCTGATATATCGTGGGTGACTAACAGTGCAGTTTTGTTTTCGTTTTTTATTATACTGTAAACATCGTCGCATACTTTTAGTCTTGTTTGAAAATCTAATGCCGAAAATGGTTCGTCAAGAAGAAGTAGAGATGGCTGTAAAACTAACGTGCGAATGAGTGCAACTCGTTGACGCATACCGCCACTAAGTTCGCGTGGCTTTTTGTTTTTGAAGTTGTAAAGGTCGTATTTTTTTAGTAGTTCTTCTGCGAAGGCTACTTTTTTTTTATCTTTTTTTAATCCTTGAAGTTCCAATCCGAGAGTTATGTTTTGCCAAATAGTTCGCCATTCGAAAAGGTGGTCTTGTTGAAACATATATCCAATTCTGTCATCATTTTTTTTGATAGGGTTGTCGTCAAGCAAGATACTGCCAGATGAAGGAGATAAAAGGCCTGCAGAAAGCGATAAAATGGTGGTTTTTCCGCACCCGCTTGGTCCAACGAGTGAAGAAAAAGAGTCTTTTGATAAAGAAAAAGAAATATCGTTAAGTGCTTCAATTTCGTTTTCTTTTGTTTGGTAAAAATATTTGACGTTTTTAAATTCAAGTAGTTTTTTCATTTGCTTTGACCTCTACATTAACATTTTATCGGAGAAATTATGAATTGTTACAATTTTAAAAATTTTTGTCAGTCAATGTTGAAAAGGTTGAATTTGCTGTTTTATAATCAAGGCAAAGT
Source organism: Clostridiales bacterium (assembly GCA_015069325.1). Lineage (GTDB taxonomy): Bacteria > Bacillota > Clostridia > Christensenellales > UBA1242 > Caccovivens. The sequence goes on along the minus strand of SVIV01000002.1, from coordinate 163,944 downwards.
TGTGGGGGAAATGGAACAGGAAGAAGATAAGATAAAACAGGCATTATTAAAAAAAGCATTGGGCTATAGCGCAAGTGAGACGGTGGAAGAATTTAGTATTGATGAAGAAGGGAATAAAAAACTTTCAAAAAAGAAAGTTACAAAAAAGCATTACAGTCCAGATATATCTGCAGTCAAGGTTTTGCTTGAAAGGTATTACAAAACATACGAAGAAAGAGTTTTGTCAATGTCTGATGATGAACTAAAATTGGAAAAAACACGACTTGAAAATATTTTAAAGGGGGAAGTTGATGGAAATTAATAAGTGCAAGCACAAAACTAAATGTGATTTTTATGGTTGCAACAATTTAGCGGAGTATTCCTTTTCAACAAAAGGAATAATTAAGCGAGATTTGTGTTTTTGTGAAGATTGCTTAAAGGGAATGTATCAAGCAATTGGTAAAATTCAAACGCCTAAGGGGACAAATAGTCCATTTAAATTAAATAAAAAGTTGAGGAGAGAAAATGACTAAAGCGGAAGAAAAGATTGTAAAAGAAGTTGTTGAAGATTTCAAAAGAAGGGCAAGTGAACGAAAAAGTTTTGACCTTATTTGGCAAATTAATATGAATTTTTTGATGGGTAATCAATATTGCACTGTTGGGTATGGTGGAAATTTAGAAGAGCAAGATAGGCAATTTTTTTGGCAACAAAGAGAAGTTTTTAACCATATTGCACCTATTTATGATATAAGATATGCAAAATTATCAAAAATCAAGCCAGATATAAATATTATTCCTGCAACGAATGATGAAAGGGATAAGCAATCTGCAAAGGTTTCTAAAAAGATCATTCAATCTGTCCGAAATAGGCTTGAAATTGATGAAAAAGTGAATCAAGCGATTAAGTGGTCGGAAGTGTGTGGAACTGTCTTTTATAAAGTTGGTTGGAATTATAGTGCTGGTCAGGTTTTAGGGCAAGACGAAAATGGCCTGCCTATTAGAAGTGGCGAAATTGATTTTTCTGTTGTGAGTCCATTTGAAATTTATCCAGATAGTAGTGTTTGCGAGCGAATAGAAGATTGCCAGAGTATCATTCACGCAAAAGCATATCCTGCACAGCAAGTGAAAAATATTTATGGGGTAAATGTTAAGGGGCAAAAAGTAAACACATATTCTCTTGATGGCGTATCTTGCGGAGTTGGTGGTCTTGGTTTTGATGGGACTGCATCAAAGATTGTTGAAACGACAAAAGAAGATAGCGTTATTGTGATTGAGAGATATGAAAAAGAAAGCGAAGCGTATCCATTTGGGAGACTTACCGTTGTTGCGGGAGATGTTTTAGTTTATGATGGAGAACTGCCATTTGCGGTTGGGACTGACGGGAAACGTGATTTTCCGTTTATTAAGCAAACTTCAATTATAGAGCCAGGCAGTTTTTGGGGGACAAGTGTTATTGAAAGGCTTGTGCCAGTGCAAAGGGCTTATAATGCGGTAAAAAATCGTAAACACGAATTTATAAATAGGCTTTCTCTTGGCGTTTTGAGTGTTGAGGATGGTTCGGTTGATCTCGACAATTTAGAAGAGGAAGGACTTTGTCCTGGTAAGGTTTTGGTTTATCGTCAAGGTGCCATAGAGCCTAAATATCTTCAAGGAGAAAACTTGCCAACAGGCATTGATGAAGAAGAAAAATTTTTGATTGATGAATTTAACAATATCAGCGGAGTAAGTGATTTGTTAAGTGCAAATGGTCTTACTAATTCTATGAGTGGTATTGCTATTGAACTTATGATTGGTCAAGATGAGACAAGGCTCAATTCATCTGTTGAAAGTATTAAGCACGCCACAAAATCGATTGCGCAAAAAATACTTAAACTTTACAAGCAATATGCAAAGATTCCAAGATTGGAACGTATTGTTGGTGAAAATGGGAACATTGAGATGTTTTATTTTACCTCATCTGATATTTCAAGTGATGATATTATTGTGGAAAATCAAACAGATGATTTGCAAAGTTTGGCAAAAAGAAGAGATATTGTTTTGCAACTTCTTGATAAGGGAGTATTCAATGATGAAAATGGAAACTTGTCAAATAAGATGAAAACGAAAATTGTTGAAATGCTTGGAATGGGAACTTGGGAAAATGCGCAAGATGTAAATGAACTTCACATTAAAAAGGCAGGAAAAGAAAACTTGAAATTATTAAATAATATTGAAGTTTATGTAAGCGAAATAGATAATCACTCTCTGCATATCAACGAGCATATTGCGTTTATGCTTGGTCAAGATTTTGAAAATGTGAGTCAAGCGGATAAAAATGCAGAACAAAGATTTTTAAATCATATTAATGAACATAAAAAAATGGGGGTATAGATATGGAAGAAAATAGAGAACAACCGGTTGAAGTGTCGGCATCTGATTTTGAGCAGGTGCAAGAAAGTGAAGTTGTTGATGCGGCCGGCTCTCAAATGGCAGAACTTGGAAAATTTAAAAGTGTGCAAGCTCTTATGGACGCATATGAGAATTTGCAAAGTGAGTTTACAAGGAAATGTCAACAGCTAAGTCAATATCAAAAAGATAAAACAGAGCAAGCCGAAGTTGAACAAAAAGATGAGTTTGTGGAAAAAGAAGAAAAAGAAAATGGGTTTAATCAAGAGGTGTTTAAGCTGTTCCTTGAAAATAATGATGAAGCTAAAATGTATGAAGAAGAGATATTGAATAAATTTTCGTCTTCTTCATCTAAAGATTGCAGTCCATATCAGGTTGCGTGGGCTGAAGTAGTTTTGAATCACTTGAAAGAAGGTGATAAGTTAAGCGACCCGATTATCAATCAATATGTATTATCTGATGAAAATGTAAAAAACAAAATTATTGAAAATTATCTCATTGATTTGAAGAATTTGAAGCCACCTATTGTTATGTCGTCAAGCGGGGGTGAAAGGTTGTCGAGTGTAAAACCTGACAAGCCTAAAACCCTTGCCGAAGCGAAGAGTTTAGTGGATAAAATGTTTAGCTAAACAGATAATTAATTCAATTCTACATTTTTTTCAAATAAAAATAGCAAAAAATGATATTTTTAATAAAAAAGGAGAAAAAATGGTTACATTAAAAACTGCTGAAAGTGCACTTAAAGATGTTTACCTTGGTGTTGTTGCGAATCAACTCAATGTAAATGCAAATCCACTTTTGGCGAAAATAAAACGTTCAAACAAAGATGTTTGGGGAAAAGAAATTAGAAAACTTGCTCCATTTGGTATCAATGGCGGGGTTGGTGCTGGAAGTGAAACGGGAGCTCTCCCAACTGCTAGTGGAAATGGTTATGTTCAATTTGTAAGTGAACTTAAAAACTTGTATGGAAAAATTGAAATTTCAGATAAAGCTGTTCGTGCATCAAGCAGCAATGCAGGTGCATTTGTAAATCTTTTATCTGACGAAATGGAAGGTCTTGTTAAGGCAAGTGCTTTCAACTTAGGAAGAATGATTTATGGTGATGGCACAGGCTTAATCGCTACAGTATCTTCTGTTGATGGAAAAACAGTTAGTTGTGATAAAGTTAACAATTTAATTGAAGGAATGCTTATTGATGTTTATACTGCAGAAAATAAAACAAGTGCATCTCCAATTAAAGTGGAATATGTTGACAGAGTAAATAAAACATTTATTTTCTCAGGAAACGCAACTGTAACTGCAGGTGATAAACTTTATGTTCAAGGGTCAAAAGATTTTGAAATTTCTGGTCTTGGCAGAATCTTTGATGAAAGTCAAAGTGAAATTTATGGAGTGTCAAAATCAGCATATCCTTGGCTTAAACCTTATGTAAGCGCAACTGCTACAGAGGTTTCAGATATCTTAATTCAAGAAGCAATTGATTTTCTTGATATGAATACAGATTCTCAAATCAACTTTATTTCTTGCTCAAGCAAGGTGCGTAGAGCATATCAAGAATACTTGGGTGCATATAGAAGAAATGTTGATATCGCTGAACTTGAAGGTGGATATAAAACTATTACTCATAATGGTATTCCTGTTGTTGCTGACAGATTTGTTGATGATGACGCAATGTATCTTCTTAATACAAACGATTTTACTCTTCACGAACTTTGCGACTGGAAGTGGCTTGAAGGTGAAGATGGAAGAATCTTAAAGCAAAATCAAGGATATCCTACATATAGTGCGACGCTTGTAAAATACGCTGAACTTATTTGTGATAAGCCATGTGGACAGGCAAAAATTTCAGGCATTAAATCTACAGTGACAAATCCATTTGCAAATTAATTTAATAAAAATTGGTTAAAAAAGAGCAAAAATCTTATTTTTTTGCTCTTTTTCATATAAAAAGGAGATTGTTTTGAAGAAATTAATAAAAATTAATAGTGATGTTTTCTTTATTTGCGAAAGGCTTAGGCAGATTGATGAATCGTATGAAGTGTATTTTAATACAGATTTAAATTGTTTTGAAGTGCACTCTTCTGCACAAAAGCAAAATAGTTTTTGTTTTAAAGTTCCTTATTCTCAGTTAGATGAAAGAACGCTTGTTTATGCAAGAAAAACAAGAATTGAAAATAGGGACAACATTCTTAGAGAAATCGAACAAAATAATCAAATGGTATATGAGAAAAATATAAAAGAGCAGGTGAATATGCTCAAGGAGATTGTATGAAAGTAAAAGACGTGATTATAAAAGCTTGTGATTTTGTTGCTTGTGATGAACTTGAAGAAAAACTTCGCAAAGGTGAAAGTTTATCTGAAGAAGATGAAAATTTGAAGAACAAACTTGTAAAATGTTTTAATCTAGTCAGGGAAGAAATTGCTTGTGAATATCAACCTATTTTGATTGCTGAAAAATTTGAAATAAAAAATTTTAAACTTGAATTAAAATCATTCTCTAATGAAGTTGTTGAAATTTATTCGATTAAGGATAGATATGGCAGAAATGTGCATTACAAAATTTTTGATAATTATATTTTTGTTTGTGGGAAAGATGTTGAAGTGATTTATTCAACATCACCAAAGCAACTTACTTTTGATGATGATTTTTCTGCGTCCTTACCGGAAAGAATATTTGCTTATGGTGTGGCAAGAGAATATTTCTTTTTAAACAACTTATATCAAGATGCAAATATTTGGGAAGAGAGATTTAAAGGTTCGCTTCAAATTATGCTAAGACAAAAAAGCGAAGTGAAGATTCCTAGAAGGAGTTGGCTTTAATGTTTTATAAGAAAACTCTTAAAGGTAAAAAGGAAACTGAAAGACAGTTTGAATTTGATATTTTTGCACAAGAACAGAACATCAAAGATGATGATGTCCTGCTTAAAACGGGGCAGGCAAAATTATCATACAACTTTATTTCAGAAGATGGAAGTTTAAAAAGTGGATATGGTTTTAAAGCTTTGACTATGCCTGTCGATGATCAAAATTTAGATGTTGAATCTGATTTTAGCATCAAAGGAACAGAAGTTCAACACGTTTGGAAATTGAAATATTATGACATAGATTTAGAAGCAGATTGCAATTGTCTGTTTTATTATAATGATGCAAACGAAGTGTGCTTTGATGCATTGTTTAGACAAAGAAGCATTTCTTTTTCTTATCCTACGAAGTTTTCTAGTCTGCCATTTATAACACATTATCGATATGATAAACAGGACGCAATTTTGCTTTCATCAAAAGATGGCAAGACGCTTGTGATTACAAGTTTGGGAGTGCGAAAAGAAGTAGAAACTCCAGGTATAATTTCTTGTTGTTCTCATTATGGTAAACTGTTTGCCATTACTGCAGAAGCAAGGGGGAGTTTAGTTTATACAGATACAGACGTGATTAATTGGGATAATTCCCTTACAAAAAATCTCGATTTTACAGATGAAAGGGGAGATTTAAATAGAATCATATCATTTAATGATTATATATATTTATTTAGAGATTTTGGGATAACAGAAATTTCCGCATACAGTAATAGCCAATCTTTTGCAGTCAGCCACGTTTATAGAGCGTCCAATTATATTCAGCCAAACACAATTGTTGAATACGGCGACAATGTTTACTTTATAGAAGGGGACAAACTTAAAGTGTTTAACGGGACAAGTGTCAAAGAAATTGAAATCAAATGTTTGCAGATGTTGAATGGTATGGATAATCGATATATTAATGCAGAGTGTTATGACGGAAAATACTTCTTGGCTTGTAGAGCTGATTTTAAAGATGGGCAGATAATTGGCTGTGAAAATTGTGAAAATGGATTTAAGAATAATCTATTGATAATTTATGATATTGCAAATAAACAAGTTGATCTTTTACGTGGAGTAGATATTAGACAAATGCTTGCCCTTACAAACAACTTAAAATCAAAGTTTATTGCTTGCTTTTATAATGAAAACAAGGGAATGATTGGTCAGCTTACAAAAAATGGGAATGTTTTTGGGCAAAAACTTTCTAACATGTGGAAAAGTGGAAAACTGGATTTTGATATGCCAGGTGAAAGAAAGCGAATAAAATCTTTCTTAATAACTTCGTTTAGCGATTGCAAAGTTTCGTTTAAAAGCGACTTAGGTGAAAAGGTGTGTTTTGTTAAAGGTGATAAGGATGTGCAGAAAATTCAAGTGAATGTTTTGGGCAATATGTTTGAAATTGCAGTTGAGTCTGCCAGCGGTGAAGATGATTATATTAGTAATTTTGTTGTAACGGTGTCAAAATGAAAATTATAAACAGAAATCATATAGATTTGATAAATTATGAAGAGTTTTTGCTTGAAACTCTTTCAACCGAAAAAATGCTAGCAATAGCGGATAAAAAGAGGTAGATATGAATTTCTGGACAGAACTTATAAGTTCGGTTGTAGGTAACGGCATATTTGCAATGTTGTTTGTCTTTTTATTGTTTTATCAATTAAAAGACAGTCAAAAACGTGAGCAGGCATATCGAAATACCATCAACGAACTTTCAACGCATTTGATTATTATAGAAAAGGTCAGAGAAGAACTTGCAGACCTTAAAGATATGATTTCAAAGGGGGATTAAATGAAAATCTTTAAAAGTTATGGATTTTGGACTGCTTTTGCAGGCGCTGTTGTTCTTTTAGTTAATGCTTTGGGTGAACTATTTGGCTTTTCAATTGAAAGCAAACTTATTGAAAATGTAATTTTGGCCTTCGCGGGAGTTTTGGTTGTCTTAGGAGTTGTGTCAATGAATGGCGAAAAAAAGGCTGAGCAGGACGAAAAGGGCGAAAATCAACAACAAAATGATGATGAAAATTAAATTTTTCAGGAAAAAGAGATGCAAAAAGGCGTCTCTTTTTTTTGTTTAAAAAAATATTGAAAATTGCTTGACTAATTTGTAAATAGTATTGTAAAATACAGAAAAAGGGGTAAGTATGGCAAAAACTATATCTGGAAAAAAATTTAGAACAACGGTTCTTTCATTATGTTTCGGCTTTATGTTGGTGTTAGGGGCTATTGTTGGTGTATGGGCGGCTACAACACAAAACTTGAGTGCTGGCTTTGAAGTAGGTTATCAAGTAGGGGAAAATGTTGCGGCAGAAATAAGGACAGAAAAATACATTCCAAATTCAGGAGTTCCTGTCGTTACAATTGATGCAGATAAAGAAGGAAATGTCGTAACCAATGAAGAAGGTTATGTTGTTTTCAACGCATCTACAGATCCACTTCCACAAAAGTCTATTTGGCTTGGAGATATTGGTCTTACACCAGAAACGCCAGAAGTAGTTTTCTATTTCACAGTTCATAATCTTAGAAACAAAGATTATGTGCAAGTAGTGTTGGAACAAACTTTTGAAGTAAAAGAAAATGTTGTTATTAAAACAGAATATTATGATAGCTCAACATTTATGACAACCGCTTCTGCATCTTCAATTGAAGAAAATGCTTGGACGAACAATAAAATAAGCAATGCTGCAGCATATGGGTATAAATTTATTAAAGTTACTGTTTCTGTAAAAGACTTAAACAGCACTGCTGAATGCTTGGGAAGTTTTTCACTTACATTAAATCATCATACAAAAGAAACAAGCGGTTCAACATTAAGTGAATCAAAACTTTACACTTTTGCAAAAGCACAAGGCAAACAAATTACTGCATTTGAAACAATTTATTCTCAAAATCCACAAGGCGAAGATGTGTCAGCTGCGGGTGATGGAAGTATCAGAGCTCAAATGTCAGGAAGCAAAATGACAGTTTCATCAAGAAATACAATTGTTCTTCCTGAAAATTTTGATTTTTGTGATAGTAATCTCGCTACTTCTGGAGCTAATGTGCCAAATCCTAGCACTATGACATTTCAATGCACATCAATAGTCTTTAAAAATGTTGACACTTCAGCTTTAGGTCATTTCGAATTTATGTTTCGTATGCAGGCAGCGTTGACAACTTTAGATAGTTCTCTTTTTGATACTTCTGCGTCAGGATCTTTTAAATATATGTTCGCTGGTTGTTCGGGCTTAACAAGTTTAGATCTTTCTCATTTTGACACAAGTGCTGTTACAAATTTTATTCGTATGTTTGAAGGGTGTAGCAAGCTTGCAAATTTAGATATTTCAACTTTTAATACACAGTCTGCTAACACTATGGAAGGGGTATTTAAGGACTGCCAAGGCTTAACAAGTTTAGATTTAACTCACTTTAATACTGCAAAAGTAACTTCTTTTAGAATGATGTTCCGTAATGCAACTGGATTGAAAAAATTAGATATTTCTGGCTGGAATACTTCAAGTTTAATAAATATGGAACAAATGTTTTATATTACTACAATGCAAGTTATTGATTTGTCATCATTTAATACATCGAAAGTGAATAATATGAGTAAGACATTTGGTAGCAACACAAAACTTAAGACAATTTATGTCGGAAGTGGTTGGTCAACAGCAAGTGTTACAACCGGATCAGACACATTCTCGGGTTGCTCAACAAATTTAGTTGGTGCAGTTGCGTGGAATTCAAGCAATATTTCTTACACAATGGCAAACACAAATACTGGATATCTTACTTTAAAATAAAAAATAAAAGCGTCTCTTAATCGAGATGCTTTTTGTGTGTAAAAGGCTTGAAAAAAGTGTGAAATTTTGTTAAAATGTTTTAAACAAATGAAAAAGATGAATTTTAGATGGCTGTTTTATCCTTTCTTAATGTTCTTACTAGGAATTAATGTGGTAAGATATATTTTTAACGGAAGCGTGGAATATATCATCATAACTTCTTTAATCCTTATTTTATTTTCGCTTTATTCAATTATAAATAAGCATTTAAAGCAGATGCTTGCCCTTATTTTTTCGTTTATATTAGGTTGTTCGTGGTATTTTGTAGGGATTGAGTCTTTTAAGGCAACTGAATATGTGGGTAAGGCGGTTGTAGTGGGCAGGATTACCGACAGCATAAGCGAAGAAAAGTATTCTTATTCAGTCATTTTAGATAGCGTGGAAATAAATGGCAAAAATGAAGGCAATGTTTGCGTTGAAATTACAAATTGTGCATTATTGCCAGAAATTGGCAGTTTCATTTCTTTTGAAAGTGAACTTGAAAATGTCAGACCATTTACTTTAGGAGATTTTAATACATCGGCATACAGAAGTGGTGTGAGATATAATGCTACTTGCAATTTTAAAAATGTAGTTGTAACTGAAGGATACAAAACATTTGACGAAATTGTAAGGCTTTCTATTAAAGATAAACTTTATGAGAATATGTCGCCAGATAATGCAGAAACAGCATTTGCTTCGCTGTTTGGAGACAAGAATAATTTAGATTCAGATATTTATTCGGCATATAAGGGTGCTGGAATTATCCACATTTTGACGGTAAGCGGTCTGCACGTAAGCTTTTTAATCTCTTTAATTTTTGGTTTAATGAAAAAATGCAGTATCAACAAGTATGTGAATTTTGTTTTGACAGCGGGCTTTATTCTCTTTTATGCATACTTATGCAATTTCACACCTTCTGTTTTAAGAGCTGGGATAATGGGGATTATCTTTATGCTTAGTAAACTTTTATATCGCAAATATGACAGTCTTAATGCTTTAGGTGTTGCGGGGTTTCTTATTTGTTTATGCAGTCCTTTAAGCGGAGTTGATTTTGGCTTTTTGATGAGTGTATTTTGCGTAATTGGTATAAACGTGATTATGCCGGTAGTGCAAAAACTTCTTTCTAAAATTATGCCTAAGCAAGTTTATGATGTCTTTGCAGTAGGCATTGCTGCGCAAATAGGAATATTACCACTTCTTTGTTTAATGGGCGGAGAAATTAATCTCCTTTCAATTTTTGCAAACTTTTTCGTAGTGCCTTTATTTGGCGTTGTTTATCCATTTTTATTTGCAGTTTCCTTTTTATCGTTATTGATTCCTTTTCTTGCGAAACTGCTAATTGTTGCAGATTTTGCGTTTACTTTAATTTTTATGATTGCTCAGTTTTTTAATGTAGAGCAATCAAAAATATATATTAAAAATATGGGATATGTAAACATTCTGCTTTTCTATGTTGCTTCTTTCATTATTAGTGATTATTTGGTGATGCTGGGAAAGGAGAAAGTTGTTGCAATTACTGTTGTGATGTTATGTTTTGCTTGTTCGACTTTAGGATATTATTTTAAAACAGACACGTTATCCACAATTTCATACATTTCTCAGTATAATCAGTCAAGTGTTGTGCTGAAAAATTCTAGTGGAGAAATACTTGCTGTAGGCGATTGCTATCTTCTTGGCAAATTAATGGATAAAACCAACAGCACGTGTGATATTTTTGTGGCAAATGACAGAGTGAATAGTTATCGCTATGATGCCTTACAGGACTTAATTTCCAGTTGTTTTTTAAGTTTTGAAGATGGAGCATACGATGAAAATATAGTTTGTGAATTTAATAAGGATTACATGCTTGGCGGTTTTAAACTGACGTATTGTTTAGTTGAAGAAAAATTTGTAGGAACAAGGGTTGTTTTTGATGAAAACGAAGTTTTTATTGCATCTGGGAACAATAATTGTTATAATGAATTTAGAAAGCTGAATAATACATATAAGTTTGATTTTGTTTTTGCAGATTATTCACTCGGAGATGGCGATTTTGTTCATATCGCAAATAAATATGTTGTTGGCTGTAACTATTCATTTAATGCGTTGGGTAATTTTGCCTTTGATGGCAAAAATTTGAGTTTTAGGAGTTTAGATTGAAAACATTAAAAGTAAGGATAAAAGAAGAAGGATTGAAAAATTGTTATTTGCTTGAAGGAGAAGATTATGAACTTTATCTTCGTGCGTATTCAATGATTATGAAAAAAGCGGGGTTAAATTTAGAAGATTTTAATCTTGTTAAGTTTGATGATGACAGTTTTTCAATGAAAGCTGTTTTAGATGCAATGGAAGTTATGCCAATGGGGGATAATTATCGAGTTGTGGTGTTGAAAAATATTCAAAAGGTAAGCGAAGCAGACAAAAAAATGCTTGCAGAATATTTAAAGAGCCCTGTTGCGTCAACAATTCTTATAATATTTGATATGCACGATAAATTCGCATCTATTAAAGATTTGACTGCTTTTGTTGATTGTAAAAGATTTGAACAAAATATGGCGTTAAGTGTAATTGCGAATGAGTTTGCAAAGAAAAATAAACAAATTTCTGCAGAAGGCGCTCAAGTTTTATATGAATATTGCAACGGTTATCTCACTCGAATTGTAAGTGAAGTTGATAAGCTTGCTTATTACGATATGAATGACAAGCTTATCACAAAAAAATTGGTTGAATCTTTGGTTGCGAAGGAAGATGAATTCGTTGTATATGAACTTACTGATGCTTTGGGGAAGAAAAATGGTGATAGGGCAATAAAACTGATTGATGCACTCAAAAAAGAACAAGGCATTTTGGGGCTTATTACTAATCATTTTAGAAGGTTGTTTTTGATTTCTATTAGTGATATGTCTGATAAAGAGCTAGCATCGTGCTTAGGGGCGAAAGAGTGGGCAATTTCAAAGCAACGCGGTCAAATAAAAAACTTTTCTAAGATGCAACTGAAGAAAATTTATTCGCTTTTAGAAAAAGTGGACTATATGATCAAAAGTGGGGAAATGTTGCAAGAAAATGCACTATATTTCTTGGTTCTATCAATTTTATATGTTTAAGATTACGCTTGAGATGATATTATTCTCAAGCTTTTTATATGTAGAGATGAGAAATAAAAACAATAAAATGTGATTTTTGATTGATTTTTTTTGATTGATTATGTTAAAGTATATGAAAGGAGATTTTATGCGTAAACCAATTGTTGCTGTAGTAGGAAGACCTAATGTTGGAAAAAGCACTTTTTTCAATAAAATATGTGGAAAAAGAATTAGTATTGTTGATGATAGTCCGGGTGTTACTCGTGATAGAATTTATGCCGATGCAGAATGGGTTGGGCATAGTTTTACTTTAGTTGATACGGGTGGTCTTGATGAAAGAAGTGAGGATATATTTCAAAAAGATATCAAAAAGCAGGCGCTTATTGCGATTAATGAAGCAGATGTAATTGTCTTTTTAGTAGATGGCAGGGTTGGAGTAACGCCAAACGATGAAGAAGTTGCTGAGATTTTACAAAAAAGTAAGACTCCCGTTGTTTTGGTTGTAAACAAACTGGATAATTTTGATGTTGAAAAGACTTACGAGTTTTATTCGCTGGGCTTAGGCGAGCCTTATCCACTTTCAGTAATGCAAAGTAAAGGGCTTGGCGATGTGCTTGATGCTGTAGTGAAAAACTTTAAACAAGATGTTGATTTAGACGAAAGCAAAGAAACAAAGATTGCCATTGTGGGAAGACCGAATGTGGGTAAATCAAGTTTGGTCAACAGGCTTATCGGAAGCGAAAGGGTTGTTGTTTCAAATATTGAAGGGACAACAAGAGATAGTGTTTTGGTGCCATTCAAATACAATAAAAAAGATTATGCGCTTGTTGATACTGCGGGACTTCGCAGACAAAGGTCGGTAGAAAAAGTTTCGGTAGAAGGTTATTCTGTTTTAAGGACAATGTCTGCAATAGATGAATCAGATGTGTCAATAATTGTTGTCGATGGAAGTCAAGATATGCTTTCAGAGCAAGACGTGAGAGTTGCAGGGTATGTTCATGAAGCGGGGAAACCAAGTGTTATAGTGGTAAACAAGTGGGACATCAAATCAAAAAGTAAACCTGAATATGAATTGATGCTTAAAGAAGCACTTTCGTTTATGAGTTATTTTGAAGTTATATTTGTTTCTGCGCTGACCGGCACAAGCACTGGTCAAATTATGGGCGTAGTGGAAAAAGTTTATGAAAATGCATCTAAAAGAATTACAACTGGTCTTTTAAATGAGCTTCTTCATGATGCTATTTTAAATTTTGAGCCACCTGCGCGAAGTGGACGACGTGCTAAAATTAGATATATTACTCAGGCATCTACAAATCCGCCAACATTTGTTTTGTTTGTGAATGAACCAAAACTAATCAATTTCTCATACGAAAGATATCTTGAAAATAGATTTAGAGAAAGAATTGACTTTTCTGGGACTCCTATAAAATTTGTCCTAAAGGGTAAGGGGGAAGAATAATGGAATTGGCACTTTTATTAATTATGGTTGCTTTTGTCTCCTATTTTATAGGAACAATCAACTTTGCTAAGATTATTTCGTGGAATGCCAGACGAAAGGATATCACAAAAATCGGAAGCAAAAATCCAGGAACTATGAATATGCTTCGTTCACACGGATTTGGACTTGCGCTTGCAACGTTTGCGTGTGAGATTGCAAAAGCAGGGTTGACATGCCTACTCTTTAAATTAATGTTTCAGTTTATTGGTTATGCTGATTATGCTGAAGTTGCTTATTTCACAGCTGCATTATTTATGGTGATTGGTTATGATTTTCCATGCTGGTCAAAATTTAAAGGGGGAAAAGGAGTTGCAGTTTTTGCGGGAATTTTCTTATTCTCTCCACTTTGGTATGTTGCATTAAGTTGGTTTGCGGTGTGCTTTCTTATTTTAATTATTATTGATATAGGCTCTGTTACTTCATTCATTTATACTGGCGGGCTTGCAATTGCATTAACGGCTTATGCTTGGATTAGTGAATTTAGTGTGCTTAGCGCAATTGTAACAACATGTGTAGTTTGGTTTTTGTATGTGCTTACACTTGCAAAACATCATTCAAACATAAAGAGGCTAATTCAAGGGAAAGAGAATAAAGTTGGTTTTAAAGATAAACTTACAAAGGTTTTGCACAAAAAACAAAACGAAGTAGAAAACACTGAAATAAAGAAGCAAGAAGAAATAACGACTGAAGAAAAGAAAGAAGATTGACATCTTCTTTTTTTTGTATTCGACAAGAAAAAATATTTTTTTTAAAAAGTGCTTTAATTTATTTGACAAGACTTTATGCTTTGCGATAGAATAAGGGTAAGTATTTTGGGGAAACCTAAAAACAACAAAAGTCGAAAAAGAGGAAAAGATGGCAGAAAATTACCAAGGCGAGTCTAAAAAGAAAAGAATAAAACTTATAATAATCCTTATAATTTGCATTCTTTTTTTAGTAGGGGGTGCTTTGGGGGCCTACTTTGCATTAAAAACTGATGATAGTTTTGAAGTGCACTATCAAGTGAAGGTTGCTGCTACTGTTGAAGGGAAATATACGTTTGAAGGTAATGAAGTAAGCTTCGGCAAAATCGTATTTGACCCTAAAGACGACAAACAAACAGCATACCAAATGCTTTCAATCGATCCTATTGTTCTTACTCAGGAACATAGTAGTGTAAAATTTACCTATACGTTCACAAACAATGAGAAGAATAAGGAAATGAAAGTTACACTTGTAGATGAATCAATCAAATCAAACATTAGTATTTACTGCTTAGTAAACGGTGAAGACGGTAGGCCACAAAATGGTTTTATCGTTGGTGCCGGTGAAACTTGGACGGTTGAAATGACTATCGCAGTCGTAAACCTTGATAGAGATGCCACCTATTTAAGTAATGCTGAGAATGGCCTTGAGTGGGTTATTGTCAAAATTGGAGATTAGGGGTAATGATGGCAAAAAGAAAGAGTGCAAGATCTAAATTCACACTAGCGGTTTTTCTTTTGGTTTTCAGTCTTATCGCAATCACAGGTGCATTAATAGGGGTATATGCAGCAACAATGCAGTCAATGGATGCAGATTTCAATATTAAATATGAAGTCGGGCAAAACATTGCGGCAAAGGTTTCAGCATACTATCAAATCCAAGGAGAAAACATTGTTGAAATGGGGGATATTCAGTATGATATCAATTCCGTTCAGCAAATAGAGCAATTGGGCCAAGGGCACAACATAGCACTTACGGCAGATAAAACCTATGTCGATTTTACTTATACATTCGAAAATGCGTCAACTTCGCAAGGAGTGCAAGTAATATCGAGTTGGGCAAGTTTCTCAGATGATTTGGCAAACATAAATTGTTCTTACATAATCTCAACTGGAAGCACTACCGAATGGACAACACTTTCTTCATCATCAGATTTTTCTCAAATGACTTTAGTACTTCAGCCGGAGGCCACTCATTACATCCGCATAAGATTTGCGGTTGATAAGACGACCTTAAATGCTTATGTTGCAAGTTCTGCTGATAATGGGTTAAGCTTTACCTTAGAGTACTTAGAAGTTTAAATCTACTTCACAATCAAGATTTAATATTTAAGGAGATAAATTATGTCAAATAAAAAATTATCAATCGCCGTTATGTCGCTTGCAGTTGCTGTATGCTTCGTAGTTGGCGGACTTATCGGTGCTTGGGCTGCTATTCAACAATCAGTTGGCTCATCATTCGATGTTCAATATACGGTTGGAAGCGATATTGCTGCTACCGTTTCAGCAAAATATCAAGTATTAAACGGACAAGAAACTCAAATGGGTGCGATTACATTTGCTGCTACTGAAGAACAAGGTGCAACATCTTATGATAAAATCACTGCAGGCAAAATTGACCTTTCAGTAACAAATAAATCAATTACTTTCACTTATACATTCTTAAATATTGGTGAAAATGAATATGAAGCTGTTCTTGCAGACAACTGTTCATATTCAAACGTAACAGTTACTCCATCAAAAACATCTGTTAAAGTTGCGCCTGGTGCAGGGGTTGAAGGCTCTGGTGTTGATGCTGTTGAAGTAACAATTCAAGTAACAATTATTGATACAAACAAATCAGCTCATTATACAAGCAATTCAACAGCAGGTCTTGTTTGGACACTTACATCTACGACACCTACAAATCCATAATAGAAAGTTGATAAATTAACATCGTTAAATAAAGTTTAGGCATTCTTTTCAAAAATGTTTGGAAGGGTAGAGGACCGAAGCAATGGTCATCTTGCATCGTTTAGGGATATGACACAAAACAAAAAAAATTAAGGAGAAATTAAAAATGGAACAAAAAAAATCTAGCAAGAAACTTTCATATGCTGTGATTGGTCTTGCAGTTGCTCTTGTTGCAGTAGTTGGTGGACTCATCGGCGTTTACGCTGCAACTCAACAAACAGTTGGATCATCTTTCGATGTTCAATACAATGTTACTGGTGAAATCGCAGGTTCAGTATCTGCAAAATACAATATTACTAAAGACGTAGATATGGGAACAGCTGAATTCGACGTTACTGATTCTACAGTAAGAGGCGAATTAAAAGCTGATGAAACAATTGGTCTTGACGCTACAAACAAACAAGTTGTATTCACTTATACATTCACAAATGTCGGTGAAACTACATATGTTGCTACAGTAACAGATACAACTGATTTTGCTAACGTAACAATTGAATGGTCAAAAACTTCAGTTGAAGTTGCTCCAGCTACTGACGCAGACTCTGATGGTCTTATTAGTGAATCAGAAGCTGCTGCTGCTGCTGTAGAAGTTACTTGCACAGTAACAATTAAAGATACAAACAAATCAGCTCACTATACAAGTTCTTCTGCTGAAGGAAGCGCTGTTGTAACTTGGGCTCTTGTTAAAAAAGCTTAATTAGTTTAAATCTTTTTAAATTAATCCTTTGGGAAGATATGATGACCTATCTCCCGAAGGATTTTTTTTGTTTAAAAATGAAGAAAAGAAGAAAAAGAATAATTTATTTAATATTTTTTTAATTTTTTTGTAAAAAGAAGCAAATTAGTTTGGTAAAATCTTTCTATCTTGTTATAATAACATTAATGAGGTAAAAAATGCAGTCTAATGTTAATGTTTTGGTTAAGGAAGACAATAGCGTTCAAGAAAAAATTAAAAAGACCGCTCTTGCCCTTGACAAAAAGTATTCAAAGAAACGAAAAATAAATGAAAAATGGTTAATGTTTGGCACAGGTCCTGTTGGTAAGGTTTTGTCAATCTTTATTGACGTTGTTTTAATTGCAATGTGTGTGGTTTGTTGTGTGTTTGGGCTAAGCAGTTTCATTTTTAAAATGAATCATCTTCCACCTACATTTGCTGGTTACAGCTTTATGCAGGTTGTTTCGGGCAGTATGGTGAAAGCAGGGTTTGAGATTGGTGATACGATTGTTGTGCAAAAGGTTGACACTAAAACATTGAATGTTGGCGATCATATTGCATTCTACAAATATGCTGCTGATTATGAAGAATTTAATAGGCTTGACACTATTGAAATCACTCAAACAAAAGAAAACACTGAGCATGTGTATGGGCTTTCGTTTACCGAATTTTTCGGTGTGCCTTCAAGTGAAATTGCTGCTGCAGGGAAAAATAAAGCACAACTTGTTTTCCATACTATCATTGAAATTTATGAAGATGAAAACGGAATGTATTGGTTTCAAACAAAAGGTGCTTCAAACACAGCTAAAGACTACTGGAAAGTCAGTGAAAGAATGGTTGTAGGGGTTTACAATGATTCGCCTGCTGCACAAACAATGAGCAGCCTTTTAGAGATGCTTTCAAGCAATACAATGATTCTTATAATCATTGCAATCCCACTTATTTTAATGTCAATTTCATTTGTATTTAAAATGATTAAGAGGGTTCAAATTACTAAATTAGAACTTGACTGTGTAGAAGAAAAACGTAAAATTACCGATCCTATTTGCGTGAAAAACAATATTGGTTTCAACTTAAGCAAAGAAGACAAATACAAAGTGCTTGTTCAAGCGCCAGAAAGCGAAAGAGAAACATATCTTTCTCTTCTTTGGAAAGATGGCTCTGCGCCAACGAGCATTAGAAAATATGTTATTCGTAAACGTTTCACATTAAAAGAAAATGAACAGCTTCTTGCACTTAACCGTGCTTGTGAAAATATGCACGCAAACGGTGTTGATGGCGAAGAAATTGCAAGATATTACCTTACAGGAAAAGAAGACATCGCACAAGAGCAAGCTCGTTATAAGAAAATCTTTAAGTCTTTAAGAAAGAAGGCTGACGAACATAAATTAGAACTTGAAATGCAAAGTGCTGAAACTGTAAGTGTTGCTGAAGAAGCAAAAGAAAATGAAATGAAAACTATTGAAGTTAAAGCAGAAGAAAAAGTTGAAAACAAAGCACCTGCGAAAAAAGTGGCTAAAAAGTCAGCAACGAAAAAGGTGGAAGAAGCAAAGCCTGCCGATAAAAAAGTGGAAGCAAAGGCAAAATCAGTGAAGAAAGCACCTGCAAAATCTACTGCAAAGCCTGTAGACAAGAAAGAAGCAAGTGAAAAAGCACCTGCGAAAAAGACTACTAAAAAAGCAGAAACTAAAACAGCAGACAAGAAAGTAGCATCAAAGCCAGCTTCTAAGAAAGTTGAAAAGAAAGAAGAACCTAAGAAAACAACTTCAAAGGCTAAAACTTCAACAAAGTCAACAACAAAAAAGGCTGCTACAAAAAAGACAACTAAATAATTAAGAAGGAGAAAACTCCTTCTTTTTTATTTGCAATCATATTTCAATTTTCCACAACATACATTATCTTGCAAAGGAGAAAAATATGGAAAATTATGAAATTTATCAAGACATACAATCTCGCACAAATGGCGATATTTATATTGGAGTTGTAGGTCCTGTTCGCGTTGGGAAATCGACATTTATTTCTCAGTTTATGCAAAAGTTTGTTGTCCCAAACATTGAAAGCGAAAATGTTAAACAGCGCACTATTGATGAGCTTCCGCAGTCTGCCGAAGGCAAAACAATTATGACTACTCAGCCAAACTTCGTGCCAAATGAAAGTGTAAAAATCAAGATTGCAAACGCAGAAATGAAGGTGAGAATGATTGACTGCGTAGGTTATGTAGTTAGCGGAGTTATGGGGCATACCGAAGAAGATAAGCCAAGACTTGTTAAAACGCCTTGGACTAGTGAAGATATCCCATTCGAACAAGCAGCCCAAATTGGCACAGATAAGGTGATTAATGACCATTCTACAATTGGATTTGTTGTAACTACTGACGGGTCTGTAGCAGGGATTGCAAGGGCAAATTACATTGATGCAGAAGAAAAGGTTGTTCGTCAAATGAAGGTAAGTGGAAAGCCATTTGTAATGGTGCTGAATTGTAAAAATCCAAACTCGGCAGAAAATAAAAAATTGACGCTTGCGTTAAAAGAAAAATATTCGGTGCCTGTGGTAGCAGTAAATGCCCTTGAAATGAAGGAAGAAGATGTGGATAAGATTATGAAAAGTGCTTTAATGGAATTCCCTGTGTCTTCCATTAAAATAGAAATGCCGTCTTGGCTTAGTGCACTTGAATTTGAAAGCGATATTATTTCAGATGTTGCAAGAGAGATGAAACGCCTTGGCAGTGAAATTAATAAACTTAGTGACGTAGATAAAAGTCAAATTGCCTTTGCTGAAAGCGTGTTTTTCGAGCCTATTGCCATTTCTTCGATTAATGCAGGAAATGGGACAATTCGTTTCAGTATTATTCCTAAGCAAGACCTTTTTTACAAAGTGCTTTCAAACGAATGTGGCTATGAAATTTGTGATGATTTTGCGCTTATCAGTTATATCAAGGCATTGGCTGTTGCGAAGGTTGAGTATGACAAAATTAAAAATGCGTTGGAACAGGTAAAATCAACAGGCTACGGCATTGTTGAGCCTTCCCGAGATGACTTAGAACTAGGCACCCCTGAAATCATAAAGCAGGGTGGACGATATGGGGTTAAAATCAAGGCTAGTGCTCCAAGTTTACACATTATGAAGGTTGATGTAGAAACAGAAGTTACGCCAATCGTGGGCAATGAGGAGCAATCTCAAGACCTTGCAAATAATCTTGTTGAGCAATTTCAGCAAGATCCTAATTCTATTTGGGAAACAAACATTTTGGGAAAAAGTTTATATTCACTTGTGGGCGACAGTATCAACTCGAAAATTGTGCTTATGCCACTTGAAGCGCAAAAGAAAATGCGTAAAACTTTGGGAAGAATCGTCAATGAAGGAAAAGGCGGAGTGCTTTGTATTTTGTTGTAAATGAATATTAACTTTTCTATGCTAGAAAAGTTACAAAAGACTTGGGGAGTTGATGGCAACCAGATGTTGCACGACTTTAAGAATATAATAAAAAATGCCAAGTAAAAAAAGAGCCGACTGGCTCTTTTTTAATCTTCTATATTTTTAAGGCTTAAATAATCACAATCAAAAAAGTCTTTTAATTCGATATTTAAACTTGCACAAATGTCGTAAATTGTGTGAATTGTGATAGTTTTAATTTCTCCTTTTAAAACAGTGCTAATTGTTGATTGTGGGACACCGCTACATTTATAAAGTTTATATTGATTCAAATTTTTTTCAGCTATAATTTCTTTGATTCTTTTTGCACAGGCTTTAACAAGTTTCATAATTTTCTCCTATTCATTGTATTGAAGTAAAAATAGGATAAAAATATTTTTGTAAAAAATACTTCGATGTGTTGATAATTTTTAAAAAATGTGTTAATATATCAATATGTTGAAGCATTTTAAAACCTGCACCTTTATTGGTCATAAAAAAATTGAAGCAACTGATGAATTGTTTGAAAAAACTTTTACGCTATTTGAAAAGTTGATTACAAAGGACAATGTTTCTCGGTTTTTGATTGGAAGTGGAAGTCATTTCAATGATTTTTGCTCAGATATTCTATTAAAACTTAAACAAAAATATCCTTTTATCAGGCGAGTTTATGTTCGGCTTGAGTATTATAATGAAGATGACAACTCTTTTGTGTGCAATCGCTATGATGAAAGTTATTTTCCAAAGTGTGCGATAGGGGCAGGGCAGAAATCTTATGTTGTGAGAAACTATCATATGATTGACGAAAGTGATATTTGTGTTTTTTATTACGATGAAAATTATAGACCCATTTCTTTCAGTCCGCCAAAAAGGGGCGTCAACAACTGTCGAAGAAGTGGAACTACTCTTGCATATAATTATGCAGTTAAGAAAAAGAAAAACATTTATAATTTAAAAGAATAATAAAAGAGCAGTTAGTTCTGCTCTTTTTCTATAGTTTTTACATTTGATTTTTAATCATTTCTTCAAGTTTGTCAGCCTGTTTTTTCACTTCGCAAAGCACATCATTTGCGGTCATATTATCACAGCCTGCAAGGCATTTGATTTCGTAATCTAAATTGATTTCGGGTGAATATTTTTTTATATTTTTTGCAATCATTTTCCAATCAATGGTGCCAGCTTTATTTAGCGTGTGTTGGTCTTTTTTACCATCGTTATCGTGAAGGTGAAGAGTGATGAGCTTTTCTCCAAATGATTCAAAATAGTTTTTATCGTCATTATCGCAATTATCGTGTCCGCTATCATAACAAAATTTTAAATAACGATTTTTTATATTTTTAAAGATTTCCACAAAAAGCTTGCTTGAAAGCAAGTTTTCCACAGCGATAGGAATGTCAAGTTTTTGGCATAATGATAAAATATGGTAAAATCTTTGTTCGCCGATTAAAGAATATTCGCCTGCACAGTGCATAACGACACATTTGAAACCATATTTTTTTGCAATCTTTAAATCTTTTTTTATGTTCTTTTCAATTTTATCCCCTTTTCTTCCCTTTTGCCAAAAGTAAGGAAGATCGTCTTGAATGTATCTCATATGAAGTGATGAAGGTTGTAAATTGTATTTTTTAAGTAATTTCATTTGTTTTGATATGCTTCCATTTTGTTTATTTAACCGTTTATCTGCATTTGTTATCACACAGTCAAAACCAGCATCTTTAATCATCTTAATTCGTGTGCCTATTTCTATATCAAATCCAAAAAATAAAGATATTCCCTTTTTCATTCTATCTCCTGATTAAAGTTTAGCATAAAATTTTTGAAAAGAAAAATAAAATATCGTTTTTAAATTCTTTTTTTTATCTTTGTTAAAAATTTGCAACAAATGGTATTATCTGCTATTATATAACTATGAATTACGACTTATCCACATTAAATGAACAACAACTTGCTCCTTTGAAAGTTACTGAAGGGGCTGTTTTGGTTACCGCAGGGGCGGGATCAGGAAAAACAAGGCTTCTTACTCATAGAATTGCCTATCTTATTAAAGAAAAAGGGGTTTCACCTTACAATATTCTTGCCATAACATTCACAAACAAAGCGGCAGGAGAAATGAAAACTCGTGTTGCCGAAATGGTTGACGGGGCAGATAGGGTTTGGGTGTCAACTTTCCACTCAATGTGTGCAAAAATTTTACGTATGGACATAGAATCTATGCCTCCTTTTACCAAGGATTTTTCAATTTATAGTGAAAGTGATAGCGAAAAAGTTTTAAAGGAAGTTTGTGCGAATCGCGGGGGAGATGATAAACTTAAAAAGAATGTGGCTTTTCATCTTTCCAACTGGAAAAACGGGACAATTGCTTTATCAGATTATTTGCTTCTCAACAAAAATGCAGAAGATATTGAAAAGGTAGGGGCGTGCATCAATGATTACCAAGAGAAATTAAAGAAAAACAATGCTCTTGATTTTGATGACCTATTGTGCAAAACTTATCAACTTTTTAAAACTTGTCCACAAGTTTTAGATTATTATGCAAATCGCTTTCAATATATTTTGGTTGATGAGTTTCAAGATACAAACGCAATTCAGTATGATCTTGTAAAACTTCTTGCTTCTAGGTATGGCAATGTATTTGCAGTAGGCGATGAAGACCAATGTATTTATTCTTGGCGTGGGGCAAACTTTAAAAATATATTTAATTTTAAAAATGATTTTTCATCTTCTCAAGTGTTTAAGCTGGAGCAAAACTATCGCTCTAGCCCACAAATTATCACAGTCGCAAATAATGTAATTAAAAATAATCGTGCAAGACTTGATAAGGTGATGTTTACTAATAAAGAAAGCGGGAAAGTGCCACAAATTTATAATGCTTATGATGAAAGAGATGAAGCTTTATTTGTTGCGCAAAACATTTCAAGATTGATTTTGCAAGGATATAGTTATGATGATATGGCTGTGCTTATGCGAATGAATGCACTTTCTCGCAGTTTGGAAGAATCTTTTCTTTCTTACAATATTCCACATCGAATATTTGGTGGATTTAAGTTTTATGAGAGAGTTGAAATTAGAAACTTAATTGCATATTTAAGACTTTTTGTTAATCCTAAAGATGATGTATCATTTACAAGAATAATTAATTTCCCTAAACGGGGGATTGGCGACGGAACGATTGCAAAATTGCAGTCAATAGAGCCAAATTTAAGTCTGCTTGAAAATTGTCTTTCAAGAGAACTTGAATATGAATCTGCATTATACAGAAAATTTCAACCATTTAAAGAAGCGTTTTTACAGGTGGTAGAAGAAAATCAAAAGCCATTATCAAAATTTGTAGAAAAAATGATTAAGACTTTTGACATTAGAAGTGCGTATAACCCTAAAGACGAAGAAGATTTAAATAGACTTATGAATATTGAACAGTTTGTATCTTCTGTAAAAGAATATGAAGCATTAAATCCTGAAGCTACACTTGGAGACTTTCTTGAAAATATCACGCTTTCTTCAGAAAATGACGAAATTGGTGGTGGGGGAGCTGTTACGATTGCGACTGTGCACGCAGTAAAAGGTCTTGAATTTAAAGTAGTGTTTATTGTAGGGCTTGAAGAAGGGATATTTCCTATATCGCGTGCATTAAATTCGACAAGCGAACTTGAAGAAGAGCGTAGGCTTATGTATGTTGCAATTACAAGGGCTGAAGAAGTATTGTTTATGTCGCAATGCAGTAAAAGATATTTGTATGGCGGAAGCCAATATCAAATGCCAAGCAGGTTTACAAGAGAGTTGGGACTTTTGTCTGTTCAAGAAAAGAAGCCGCAAGCAAAACAAACTTTTGTAAGTGATGCTTTTGGAAATGGAAATGTTGGCAACAATTTAAATGCATATTCTAGTGCGTCTCAAAATTTATTTAATCATTCTGAGTTTATGAACAATGAGAAAAAAACTGAAAAAGAAGAAAAAGACATATCTATTTATAAGGTGGGGCAAAGAGTGGAACACCCTAAATATGGGGAAGGAGAAATTGTTGATATTACTCCAGACGGACTTGTTGGAGATATTGTATTTGATGATTTCGGAAAGAAGAGTTTAATGCTTAACCTTGCTCCGCTTGAAATTATTGATTAAAGGTATTTTATGGATAGTGAAAAAATATTAGAGAAAATGAAAAGTCTGATAAGTGAGATTGATAAGCACAATTATAATTATTATGTGCTTGACAACCCCACTATTTCTGATAGTGAGTATGATAAACTTTACTACTCTTTAGTAGATCTTGAAAAAGAAAGTGGAATAATTCTTCCTTATTCACCTACATTAAAAGTTGGTGGAGATATTTTAGAGTCATTTACAAAAAGAAAACACGAAGTTAATTTATATTCACTAAACAAAGTGAGAGATTATTCAGATCTTGCTGATTGGGTGAATGATATGAATAAACAAACTGGTGGCACGGAGTTTGCTGTTGAATATAAATTTGACGGACTTTCACTTGTTATTGAATATGAAAATGGTGTATTTAAAAGTGCAACTACAAGAGGAAATGGAAGCGTAGGCGAAGATGTTACTGCGCAGGTAAAGACGATTCGTTCGGTTCCACTGTCTATTCCTTTTAAAGGAAGACTTATTGTTCAAGGCGAAGGAATGATGACAAATAAATCTTTTGAAGAGTATAATAAGAAGGCAGAAGAAAAACTTAAAAATCCACGAAATGGGGTGGCTGGTGCAATTCGCAACCTTGATCCGAAAGAAACAGCAAAACGAAAGTTGGATTTCTTTTGTTATCAAGTCTTATTAAGCGAAGGAGTAAATCTTGATAGTCAAGAAAAAGTTCACAACTTTATTAAGGAGCAAGGCTTTTTAACTGGTGATTATTTTTACATTTGCACAAATGTAAATGAAATCATATCTTGCATTGAACAGGTCGATAAAATCAAAAATGAAATTGATACAATGATTGATGGAATGGTAATTAAAATTAACAATGTTAGTGCAAGGGAAGATATTGGCTGGACTGCAAAGTTTCCAAGATGGGCGGTTGCATTTAAGTTTGCAACGCAAGAAGTTTCAACAATTCTTAAAAGTGTAACTTGGCAGGTTGGTAGGACTGGTAGAGTAACTCCTATTGCTAATTTAGACGCAGTCGAACTTGCAGGTGCGACTGTTACACGAGCAACGCTTAATAATATTGATGACATCAAAAGAAAGGGTGTTTATGAAAATTCTCGTGTATTTGTCAGAAGAAGTAATGAAGTTATTCCTGAAATTATGGGGCTAGCTGAAAAATTTGAAGATTCAAAGGAAATTGAAGTGCCATTGATTTGTCCTTCTTGCGGGGAAGTGTTAGTTCAAAAAGGACCGCTACTTTACTGTGAAAATCATTTTGGTTGCAGAGAGCAGGTTGTTGATAGAATTAGTCATTTTGCAAGTAGAAATGCAATGAACATTGAAGGCTTTTCAGAAAAAACAGCGGGTTCGCTTTATGATAATTTAAATGTCAGACACTTAAGTGATTTGTATAAATTGACTAAGGAAGATTTACTTACTTTGGACAAGTTTAAAGATAAAAAAGCAGACAATACAATAAATTCTTTAAAAGCAAGTAAGAAAACAGAACTTTATAAATTTTTGTATTCGTTGGGTATTCCTGAAGTTGGTATAAAAACAGCGAAGGATATTGCAAAAAGATTTAAAACTTTAGAAAATATATCTTCTGCAAGTGAAGAAGATTTTGTGCAAGTTGATGATATTGGTGAAGTAATTGCCAAAAATATTAAAACTTTTTTTGAAGATCAATATTACCTTGAAGAAATTCAAAAACTGTTTCATTCAGGCATTGAAATACAAGAAGTTGAAATTTTTTCAAATGTCAATCCAAATTTTGCAGGTAAAACTTTTGTGTTGACAGGGGCATTATCAAAACCACGAAAAGAGATAGAAGATTTAATTGAGTCGTTAGGCGGGAAAACAAGCAGTTCTGTTTCGAAAAATACAGATTATGTATTGGCGGGAGAAGAAGCAGGAAGTAAACTAGCAAAGGCAGAGGCTTTAGGAATTAAAATTTTGTCTGAAGAAGATTTTAACAAGCTATTGATATTAGGTTAGGTAGAAAAACAGAACAAATTATTTGACAATATAGGGATTAACAAGATAACATAATTATATAAGGAGAAAAAATATGACAGAACAACAAGTATACGAAATAAGAGAAGCAACTAGACGTCTTAGAACAGCTGTAGATTTTTATCATATGTCGCATGCATCAGCAATGACAAGTGCAAGAACTATGGTGAGAGATGCGAGAAGAGATCTGCAGAATATTGTTACGCGTAATGGCGGATTATTGGCAGGTGAACAAAGGGCTTATCGAATGGGTAGTATAAAAAGAACAGTTGCTTTAGGACTTATTCCGGTTGGCGTTTTAGCAGTAGTAGGGCCTGTGTTAACAGGGGCAACGGGTGCTATAGCAGAATTGGTGACAGGTGCAGGTGTTTTAGGTGCAGTAGGTGGTTTTATTGCACAAAGATTTTATTGCACTCAAGAAAGGCAGGAAGAGATGCAACGTAGAGTTCAAGAAAGACAAAGAGAGTTGGCGCTTGCTCAAGAGGCATTAGATAGAACTGCAAGCTTATAAAAAATCACATTATTTTATAAAAAAATCCTTGACAAACGAAGATGCTTTGAGTATAATACTCTCGTATGCTTCGTTGTCGGAGGCAATGCTTTGAAAAATAATCTCAAGGATTATTACTTTTAAAGGCATAAACAAACAGCAGGTGGCTTTTATAGAAAAGTTTAACCGATTCATAGTAATATGCTGTGAAGTTGCATCTAATGCAATCGTGCTTGTTCGTGTTTTACAAAAGAAAAAGCATTTTTTACGCGACAACAAAAGTGTCGCGTATTTTTATTAAAAAATATGACAAATCACTTAAACGAAAAGTTAAGTTAAAAGGAGAAAACTATGCCTACAATAAACCAATTAGTTAGAAAAGGTCGTGAAACATTTGAAAAGAAGTCAAAATCACCACTTCTTGATGAATGCCCACAAAAAAGAGGAGTTTGCCTTTCTGTTCGAACTGCAACACCTAAAAAACCAAACTCAGCGCTTCGTAAAATCGCAAGAGTTAAACTTTCTAACGGAACTGAAGGAACTTGCTACATTCCAGGAATTGGCCACAACTTACAAGAACACAGTGTTGTTCTCGTTCGTGGCGGTAGAGTAAAAGACCTTCCAGGTGTTCGTTACCACATTATTCGTGGAAGCTTGGATACAGCTGGTGTTCAAAAGAGAATGCAAAGCCGTTCTAAGTATGGTGCTAAGAAACCAAAAAAATCTAAGTAATCTTTGCTTAGTGAATCAAATTACAATATAATCTCAGCTTAAGTGCTGATAAAAGGAGAATAAAATGGCTAGAAGAAATAGTGCTGAAAAAAGAGATGTTCTCGCTGATCCAATTTACAAAAGCAAAGTTGTTGCTAAGGTTATCAACCAAGTAATGGAATCAGGAAAGAAAGGACTTGCTCAAAGAATTGTTTACGGTGCGCTTGATATCATCAGAGAGAAAATGGATATGGAAGCTATTGACGTATTCAACGCAGCTATTGAAAATGTAAAACCTGTTCTTGAAACAAAATCAAGAAGAGTTGGCGGTGCTACTTACCAAGTGCCAATGGAAATCAGACCAGAAAGAAGACAAACTCTTGCTATTCGTTGGATTGTTGCTAATGCAAGAAAACGCACAGGCGAAAGAGGAATGGATGCTAAACTTGCTGGCGAACTTATGGACGCTTATAATAGCACAGGTGCATCAATTAAGAAGAGAGATGAAATGCACAGAATGGCTGAAGCAAATAAAGCTTTTGCTCACTTTAAGTGGTAAAACTCGCAGGGACAACCAAAATTCTTTACGCGGACACGGCAAAATCCTAACCGCTAAATTTCAGTTTTCCCGCACGAACCCCTTTCCTATTCTTGAAAATTTCCGCTGGATAATTTTCTACGAATTAAGGGCGCTGTAAAAATATTTAAGCCGGGCAAAGCCCTTCCCCTTAAAATTTTTACTAGCATTTTAAAGTTATTAAATTTGGTGCATTATAACCGCACTGAAAATGGTTATAAATTTAATTAGGAGAAAAAATATGGCAAATGCTCTAGAAATGACTAGAAACGTTGGTATTATGGCTCACATTGATGCTGGTAAAACTACCACTACAGAAAGAATCCTTTTCTATACAGGTAAAACACACAAAATCGGTGAAGTTCACGATGGCGGTGCCACAATGGACTGGATGGCCCAAGAACAAGAAAGAGGTATTACAATTACTTCTGCTTGCACAACTTGCCAATGGAAAGGTCATAAAATCAATATTATTGATACCCCAGGACACGTTGACTTCACTGTTGAAGTAGAACGTTCTCTTAAGGTTCTTGACGGAACAGTTCTTGTTCTTTCTGCTCGTGATAAAGTTCAACCTCAAACTGAAACAGTTTGGAGACAAGCGACTAAATATCACGTTCCTGCAATTATCTATGTAAACAAAATGGATAGAGATGCAGCAGACTTCTTCGCTTGCGTTAAGTCAATTGAAACAAGACTTAAAACTAATGCTCTTCCAATTCAAATGCCAATCGGTTCTGCAGAAACTTTCAGCGGAATTATTGACCTTTTTGAAATGAAGGCAGAAATCTATAAAGATGATATGGGAACTCAGATTGAAGTTACTGATATTCCTGCAGATCTTAGAGATGAAGCTCAAAGACTTCACGATGAAATGATTGAAAAAATTGTTGAAACTGATGATGCTTTGCTTGAAAGATATTTTGAAGGACAAGAAATTTCAAATGACGAACTTAAAGTTGCTCTTCGTAAGGCAACTATCGCAAAAACTCTTACACCTGTTCTTTGCGGTTCATCTTATAAAAACAAAGGTGTTCAAATGCTTATTGATGCAATGGTAGACTTCCTTCCATCTCCACTTGACATTCCTGCAATTAAAGGAATGAATCCTGATACAAATGAAGAAGAAGAAAGACCAGCAGACGAATCTGCTCCATTTGCAGGACTTGCATTCAAAATTATGACAGATCCATTCGTTGGAGGACTTACATTCTTCCGTGTTTACTCAGGTAAACTTACTGCAGGAACTTATGTTTACAACTCAAACAATGGAAAAACTGAAAGAGTTGGTCGTCTTATCCGTATGCACTCAAACCAAAGACAAGAAATTTCTGAAGTTGGTGCAGGTGATATCGCAGCTATCGTAGGACTAAAAGATACAATCACAGGACATACTCTTTGTGATGAAAAGCATCCTGTTCAACTTGAATCTATGGAATTCCCAGAACCAGTTATTCAACTTGCTATCGAACCTAAAACAAAAGATATGCAAGAAAAAATGGCTCTTGCTCTTGCAAAACTTATGAGAGAAGACCCATCTTTCAGAGTAACTACAAACCAAGAAACAGGACAAACTCTTATCGCTGGTATGGGTGAACTTCACCTTGAAATTATTGTAGATCGTCTTCTTAGAGAATTCAAAGTTGAAGCTACAGTAGGTAAGCCACAAGTTTCTTACAGAGAATATATGAAGAAACCTGTTCGTGCTGAAGGTAAATTCATTCGTCAAAGTGGTGGTAAAGGACAATACGGTCACTGCGTTGTTGAAATTGAACCACTTGAACCAGGTTCTGGTTATGAATTTGTTGATAAAACAGTTGGTGGATCAGTTCCAAAAGAATTTATCCAACCAATCAACAATGGTATTCAAGAAGCAAGAGTTAATGGTGTTCTTGCTGGATATGAAACTATTGACTTTAGAGTTACACTTGTTGATGGATCTTTCCATGAAGTTGACTCTTCTGAAATGGCGTTCAAAATTGCAGGTTCTATGGCTTTCCAAGATGCTGCAAAACGTGCTGATACTGTAATTTTAGAACCTATTATGAAAGTTACAGTTGAAGTTCCAGATGATTATCTTGGAACAGTTATGGGTAACCTTACATCTCGTCGTGGTATGCTTACAGGAAATGAATCTTCAAACGGAATTCAAATTGTAAATGCAGAAGTTCCACTTGCAGAAATGTTTGGTTATGCTACTGACCTTCGTTCTCAAACACAAGGACGTGGAAACTACGTTATGGAACCACTTAGATATCAAGAAGTTCCAAAGAGCGTAGCAACTACAATCATTGGGGAAAGAGCGAAAGCGTAAAATGTTATCATACTTTTAGCAGATTATTTCCCGTCAAAATAGTCTGCTGAAAGGGATAAATAGATTTTTAAAGCCTTTTTATCAGGCGTGAATTTGATAAAATTACTCGGAAGGGGGCGTGGTGGCCCTAAAAAACTAAAAAAAAATTAAAAATCGTTTGGCAAAACTAAAAAAGTATGCTAAACTATCGTTAGTATTAAAAATAAAAAGGAGAATTATAAAAATGGCAGAAGCTTATGTTAGATCAAAGCCACACGTTAACGTTGGTACTATCGGACACGTTGACCACGGTAAGACAACTCTTACAGCCGCAATCACTATGCTTTACGGCACACAAAAAATGAAATATGATGAAATCGATAAAGCCCCAGAAGAAAAGGCAAGAGGTATTACAATTAATACTTCTCACGTAGAATACGAATCAGAAACTCGTCACTACGCACACGTTGACTGCCCAGGACACGCAGACTACGTTAAAAATATGATTACTGGTGCTGCTCAAATGGACGGAGCAATCCTTGTTTGTGCTGCTACAGACGGTCCAATGCCTCAAACTAGAGAACACATTCTTCTTGCAAGACAAGTAGGTGTTCCATACATCGTTGTATTTATGAACAAAATGGACCAAGTTGATGATGAAGAACTTGCTGACCTTGTAGAAATGGAAATCAGAGATCTTCTTACTGAATACGGATTCCCAGGAGATGATACTCCAATTATCAGAGGATCTGCATTCAAAGCTCTTGAAGCTGCTCAAGCTGGAAACACTTCTGATCCTGCTTGCGCTTGCATTGGCGAACTTGTTGCTGCTCTTGACTCATACATTCCTGAACCACCAAGAGAAACTGACAAACCATTCCTTATGCCTGTTGAAGACGTATTCACAATCACAGGACGTGGAACAGTTGCTACTGGTAGAGTTGAAAGAGGAACTGTTAAAGTTGGAGATACAGTTGAAATCGTTGGTCTTGGCGAATCTAGACAAACAGTTATCACTGGTGTAGAAATGTTCCACAAATCTCTTGACGCTGCAATCGCTGGAGACAACGCTGGTCTTCTTCTCCGTGGTATCCAAAGAACAGACATCGAAAGAGGACAAGTTCTTTGCAAACCAGGTTCAATTCACCCACACACTAAATTCACTGCTGAAGTTTACGTTCTTAAGAAGGAAGAAGGTGGACGTCATACTCCATTCTTCAATGGTTACAGACCACAATTCTACTTCAGAACAACTGACATCACTGGTGTTATCGAACTTGAAAAGGGCGTAGAAATGGTTATGCCTGGCGACCACGTTAAGATGACAATCTCTCTTATCAACCCAGTTGCTATTGAAGAAGGACTTCGTTTCGCTATCCGTGAAGGTGGCAGAACAGTTGGTTCTGGTGTTGTTTCTACAATTATTGAATAATTTTAGAAAAACATTATAATAGAGAAAAAAGCATATCGAAAGGTGTGCTTTTTTTATTTCTTTAACATATTATATGTAGTTTTTTTTATAAGTATTGACAATCACAATAAATATTTCTATAATAGAATGTATAAAACAATTATTGTAGTGTAAGGGGAATGTTATGAAGCAAACAGCAAGACCAAGAAAAACAAGAAAAGAAAAAGAAAGATCAGAAATTCGTAAAATTGAAAGAGAAATTGAAAAGCTGTCTTTACTTAATGATGAATTAATGAAAAAACACAATAAGAATTATAAGACAGAGGATAAATTGTTACATGCAGAAGCAATATTGAAAAGCACTGCGCTTGTTTCTTTTGTTGTATCTGTTGCAAGCATTTTTACTTTAGGTATTAGATGCATAGCATATGAAAATGAAATAGCGACAAAAATTGATAAAAAAGTAGTTGAATATATGGATTCTCAAGAGTATGAAGAAATTAAGGCAGGATATATACATAAGTATTATGACGATTATACAAACGGAGAAATTTCAACTAAAGAGTTTGAAAATAAAGTAAAAGAGTTAAATTCATCTGAATTTATTGAAGATTCATTTTTACAAAAAGATATTAAAGAAATACAAGAAGAATGTAGTAAAAGTAAAAACAAATTTGTAGATAGGGTATGGCCAGCTATATATGGTTCATTAGCATTAGGAGGTTCAACTTTGGTTGCTGGTGATGTTGTTCAAAAAAAACGTTCAAAATCATATAGAGAAAGTGACAAAATATACAATCAAATTAAAAAGAATCAACTTCGAATTGAAGAGATGGATCAATCTTTTGAAAAATAAAAAAATTTTATCTTATTATTAAGGCAGATAATATTTAATACTATTCCTGCTTTTTATAATTAAAAAAACTCAATATTTGATTTGACATAAGATGTGTTTAAGTATATAATCTTAATAAGGAGTATTATATGATGAGATCAATGTTAAAAAATAAAGTTATAGCAATATTAGTATCAGCTGGTTTACTGTGTGGCGTTTATTATTCTGCAAACTATATTCAAGCTTTACCAATCGAAAACAATGATTACGAAAAAGTGGCAAATAAAGGACATGAAAAAAGTAAAGAAACTATGAAAAGTTACATTCCTTATGCAACTTTACCAAAGGAAAAAATTACAGGTGAAATTAATATGAAGAAATCTAAACATAGAAGTAATGACTTTCAACCATATTGTTAAATAACAAAAAAATCAAAGAAAACTAAACAATAGTTTTCTTTTTTTGTCTATAATTATTTTATTTTTTTGTTTTTTTATGTTATACTTTTTTATATAGTAAAATAGAGGTGAAATATGGGGTTTATGGGTGGATTTTTTAGAGCTCTTGGTTTTGAAGGAGAAAAAAAGCCTAAAGCAGAGAAAAAAAACAAATCACAAGCAACTTACAGCTTAAACAATAAAGGAAATAAGCGGGTTGATCAAATAGATGGCGTTTCTGTTTATTATCCTGAAATTTATGACCATATTTTTGATTTTGCAGGTTTTGTTATGGAAGGAAAACCTATCATTATTTCTCTTGAAGGGTGTGATAAAGAAAATAGCAATAGAATTTTAGACTTTTTGAATGGTTTTATTTTTGCATCCAACGCAAGAATGATAAACCTTGATAAAGAGACTTTATATTTAATTTTGCCAGAGGGAATGAGCATTGAAGAATAAAAAAATATGGTCACCAATAATTGCAGGGATAGTTTTTGCTGTAATTTTAATTTTAGACCTAACAACTAAAGAAGTTGTTATATCACACTTAATACCAAATGTAGGGGATAGCGTTGAAGTTATGCCTGGTTTTATCAACTTTGTTTATATTGAAAATAGGGGTGGCGCTTGGGGAATATTTTCAAATAGCACCATAGGACTTGCAATTATATCAATAATTATTTTAATCTTAATTTTACTCTTTTTCGTTTTGCGTTTGCGAAAGGTTAAAAACGAATCATCAATGTGGCTTGCAGTAAGTATTGGTCTTGTTGCGGGCGGGTGCATTGGTAATATGATTGATAGGTTTGCGCTGGGATTTGTCAGAGACTTTATTAATTTTCAATTTATAAATTTTCCTGTTTTTAACTTCGCAGATGTTGCAATTTGCGTGGGAGTTGTTACATTAATGATTTATTTTTTGTTCTTCTATTCAAAAGAAGAAAAAGCAAACAAAGAAGATAAAAAGGAAGGTGGAAATGAGTGATTTCTTTTTGATTGACAAAGAAAATGTGCGACTAGATAATTTATTAGTTGAAAGATTGCCACAGTTTACTCGTTCACACATCAAACAAATGATAGAACAAGGCAATGTTTTACTAAATGGAAAACAAGTTAAGGCAGGGGCAAAAGGAAAGATTGGCGATAGGGTTGATTATACAATCGAAGAAGTTCAGCCACTTGATGCCAAAGCTGAAAATGTTGATTTTGAAATTGTTTATGAAGACAGCGATTTAATTGTTGTCAACAAGCCACAAGGTCTTGTTGTGCACCCTTGCAGCTCAACAAAAGAAGGAACATTAGTAAATGGGTTGTTATATAAAATCAAAGATTTGAGTGGTATTAATGGTGTGCTTCGACCAGGGATTGTTCATCGGCTAGACAAAAACACATCAGGACTTATGCTTGTGGCCAAAAACGATATGGCGCATATTAGTTTAGCACAGCAAATTAAAGATAAAACTTGTAAAAGAAAATATCTTGCTCTTGTTCAAGGACATTTAAAAAACAGTGAAGGTAGAATTGAAACTTATATTGAAAGAGACAAAAAAGATCGCAAGAAAATGGCGGTTTCAGAAAATGGAAAACTTGCAATAACAAACTATAAAGTTATTGCCCACTACGATAAATATGATTTAGTTGAATTTGCTTTGCAGACAGGCAGAACGCATCAAATAAGAGTGCATTGTAAATCTTTAGGGCATACCATTGTAGGTGATGACATTTATGGAAAGGCAGAAAAAGGTTTAAATGGGCAACTTTTGCATTCTTATAGCATTGAATTTTCGCATCCGCGAACAAATGAAATAAAACGTTTTGAAGTGGCACTTCCAAAACATTTTCAAGATTTTTTAGCTAAACAAAAAACAACCGAGTAATTTGGGTGCATTATGCACCTTTTTTATTTTGTAAACGTTAACTGGACTTTTAATAAATTAGCTTAAATAAAAATACCCTTTTGAAAGGGTATTTTTTGTTATAATTTTATTTAAATTAAATTATCCGTGAAATTCAGTAACGCCAACATTGTGTTTCTTTCTTTCAAGTTCGATTAAACTTGACACTAAATCACGCACTTTATAAGGGTCTTTAACGTGGCGAAGGTGAAAAACAGGTGCAGACGCATCGTTTGAACAAATTTCTATTGTGCCTGTTTTAAAAATTTTATCAAACAATGTGATATGCAAGGTTACATCATAGCATCTATATGCATTAATTTCGTCAATGATTGCAGATAAAAATCCTTTATGTCTGAAAAATTTTACCCATTCGCCTTCTTTTTTGACAATATAATATCTATAGAAAGAAATTGGCATTCCCAAATGTCTTTTTCTGTCTTTCCAAATTATTTCACAATTTTTTTCAAACTTCATAGTTCCTCCAATATTTAATATCATTTTAAACTAATTTGATAAAAAAGTAAAGGAATTTTCAATAAAAATAAAAAAATAACCAAGATTTTTTCTTGGTTATTTTTTATTTGCTTATTTGCAGTGGTTGTTTCCGCATCCGCATAAAAGCAAAAGGATAATAAGAGTGCAACAGTCTATTCCGCAACCATTGTTTCCACCGCAAAGACATTGAAGTAAGATAATCCAAAGGACAATACTGCAAATGTCGCAACCGCAACCGCAGTGGTCAAAATTACCACCGCAACCGGTATTATTGTTAAAAAAATTCATTTGTTCCTCCTTGAGTTATGTAAGAGTGAAAGTTTGCCTTTCACATTAACATACTACTTGCGTTTTCAAAAAAATGTGAATAATTTGTTAAAGTTTTTATTAAAAGTTGTTTAATTGTTTTATTTCGACAAAACTAGTCGTCTTTCGGCAACATAAAAAGCCTGATAAACCACAAAATATTTTTGTTTTCTTTAAGGAAATTGTTGACTTGTAACTAAAAATAGTTTATAATTGGTGTTGACAAATATATGTTATAACAAGGAGATTAAAATGGCTAAAACAAAAATTACTAAATCAATTTTAAAAACTGCAGCTGTAGGTTTTGCTTGCATTATGTGTGGTGCTTTTTTCCCAGCAAATGCAATGGCTAGTGCGGAAGAAATTACACCAGCAAATGTAAACAGCATTTCTGTAAACACAGGGAATGAAGCATCAAAGCAACAATCACTTACTGTAAAAAAAGGAGAAACAGTAGTAATCCCTGCAGCAACTTATAAATATGATGCAGGTTCAATCACAATCGGAGAAAAGGACGAAGGTGCAAAAATTACTTCTGAAGTTATTGTTACTGAAAAGTCAACCGGTGATGAAGTTGTTGTTTCAGGCGGAAAATTCGTTGCAGAAAAAGTAGGACAATATGTTGTTACTTACAAAGTTGTTCACGACACTGTTGAATATTCTTATGACCTTATAGTTACTGCTCAAGCAACAAACGCAAGCTTTGACTTTGAAACAAATGTTGAAAATGTTATTCCAAGCATTTATGATATTACTCTTGCTGATGGTAAAGATGTGGTTTTACCACTTCCAACTGTTATGGGAGAAAAGGAAGAAGTATTGCTTGAAAACGACAAGGAAAACTTTATCACAGGTGCAGCAAGTGCAACTACTGACACTTATGTAAAAATTAAAATTACTTGTGGTGCTGACGAAATTAACGCAGAAACTAAAACAGTTAATGGAAAAGAAGTTTATGTTATTCCTGCTGCTACTCTTTCTGCTGGCGAAGAAGGCGATAGAACTTATGACGGAAAAACAATCAAAGTTTTATATTCTTTCTATCAAAAAGTTGACGATAAGTCTGTATATGTTGCATCAACAAGCAAATCATTCATCGTAAAAGAAAAATATTATTTTGCAGACAGCGAAAAGAAAGACAGCGAATATGAACTTGTTGCTTCTTTCTCATCAAATACATTTCCTGATAGTGCAACTGTAGGTGTTGCGAAAACACTTCCAGGCGCTATCGGAACAACAAAAGCAACAAACTCTCCAGCAACAGAAGGAGTTGAAACTTACTATACAATCCAAGTTATTAAAGCTGACGGAAATGGTAAATACAACACAGCTGACGCTAAAGATGTTACTGCAGAAGTTATTTCTGACGGAAACAAATTCACAGCAAAAGAAGAAGGCTCTTACAAGTTTATTTACACAGTAAAAGACTTCTATGGTCATACAGCAATTAATACTGATGAAGTTACAAGAATTATTCAGAATGTAAAAGATTCAAAATCTGCTTCAGTATTCATTTATGATGCTGCGAAACCAGGATATGACGCAGAAGCAAAAACTTATGCAAGTGCTGAAAATCTCCTTAAAACAAAAGCAATCAACAGAAATATTATTATGTATGCAATTGGCGGAACTGATAATATGGTTGCTAACGAAGATATTACTCTTAGAAGAGAAATCAGAAATTACAGCGGAATCAAAGAATTCGTTATCACTGAATCTCTTTACGATAATTACAACTTAATTTTTGCTCCTGATGCACTTTCAGGAAGCACAATTACTGACATTTACAAACAAGTAATTGAAGACAACTATGCATTAAGAAGTGCACTTGAACTTAATGATATTGTTACAGATCCATTAGATCCTGAATATGATATCAATGAAATTAAAGATTATATGCAACAATATTATCTTGTTGTAACAACTGAGTTTAATAAAGATGCATTTGGAAACAAGATTGTTGATACTGAAGGTTTCTCAGAAGACACTGAAGATGCTATCGAACAAATGATGGCTCAAGGATACGCTTATATTGCTCCTGCAGAAGGAAGAATGGGCACATTCAAAAATCAATCTTACAACTTCTACTATTTTGCAAATGATGGAATCAATACTGAATCTTCAGCAAAGAAAGACATTGAACTTATTGCTGATTACTCAGATCCAGAGGTGCCAACTCTTACTTTCTCAAGCGATCTTCAAGCATCTTATCTTGCAACAGATACGTTCAAATTCAATGTAGCATCTGCAACTGACAACCAAGATTCAAGAATCAAGGCAGTTACTGCTTATAGATATCTTAAAGATGATGCTAAAACAGCTATTGTTTCATCTGTTACTACAAGCACAATTGATTATTATGCAGGAAGCAAAATCGGCAAGGCTGAAGGTAAATGGTATAACAAAGCTCTTCAAAGAGTAACTTCGGAAGGTTGGTTTGTTGATGAAAGTGCTTCAGAATACACAGTTGACCTTGCTTCAAAACCAGCAGAAGCTGCATTCGTTGAAATTTTTGCTTATGCAATCGATGATAATGGAAATGTAGGATTCTTTAACAAACTCGTGGCAATTGCAGACGCAACTGATATTGATATGCCAGTTCTTAAAACTATTAAGAATGCACCATCAGCATCATATTCTGCGCCAGATGAAATTCAATTGCCATCACTTACATTTACAGATGCTAAAGCAAATTATGTTACTGCAAAAATTGCTGTTTACAAAATTGCTAGAGATGCAGATAAGAAAGAAGTTTCAAGAACACCTGTTACAAGCTATGGAATGAATACGAAATTAGATTCTTATCGCGGTTCTTACATTGTTAATGGTGGATATTTCCGTGCTTCTGTAGGCGGGGAATATCAAGTTGCAATCACAGTAGTTGATGCTGCAAACCATAGTGTAACTTCTTATTTCACATACAAGGTTAATGCAAGTGCAAGTGCAGAATTAAAACCTACTATTGACAACATTTCTTCAAGAGAAGAAACAGTAACTCCTGGTCAAATGGTATATCTTACTCCACCTTCAATTTCTATGAATAAAGAAGAAGGATTTGATTACATTGGCCTTGGTGCTGATGATGAAACAAATACAGCAACTTGGTATAATGTTGAAGCTATCAGCGCAACAGATAACGACTATAAAATTTTAGACAACCTTTACTTCACAGCAGGCACTGAAGGAACTTATAAACTTCAATATACTGCATACTTAATCAGATATGCAACGTCAGCTCTTACAGCTACAGGCGAAAAACTTGTTGTGGAAGAAGGCAAACTTTATTACAATGACGGTAGCGAATCTTATCTCATCTATTTAGATGCAGAAAATGATTATGCTCTTGCTGTTGAAGGAAAAGATACAGTTCCTGCATTTGTAAATAGCAATGTTAAGGGATTTGAAGTTGAAAGCGAATCAGTAGTTACAATCAAAGTTTCAGGTGCTTCACTTTCAATCAATGACAATGAAATGAATCTTCATTACAATGAGAAAACTGAATTTGCTGTTTATGAAGCAGATAAGGCAGAAACACATCTCAATAAGATTGAAATTGTTAAACCTTCGACAACTGCTATTGGAACATCTTCAATTGATGCTGAAAATACGACAGTTACTATTACAAGAAATTCAACAACTCTTGCGACAATCAAATTAAGCGAATGGCAAAATACCGAAGATATTGATCTTAAAGATTATTTCGAAATCGTTGGAAACAAAATATATCTTAAATTTGTTAAAGATGGTAAATATACAATTTCTTATAATGTAAGCGCAATGGTTGGTGAAGGTGATACTTATTCAGTATCGTTAAGTGCCGGAGATACAATTGCGCCTGAACTTGAAATTGGAAGTGATATAGTTAAAACAAACTATAAAGTTGGCGATCCACTTCATATTGCATTCTCAAATACAACTGTAGATGAATCAATCCTTTCAGTAACTGATAAAGTTACAAAGGTAGATGCACTCCTTTCAAGCTTAGTTGTTAAGATTAAATATGAAGATGAAGCTTACAAAACTCTTGACAATGAAGCAACAGAAGAAGGATATTACGATTATTCTCACGAACTTAAACAAAAAGGTGTTTATACACTTTCATTCACTGTTACAGATGCAGCAGGCAATACAACTACAAAAACTACAAAGTTTGAAGTTGGCGCTGACGAAGCTAGCTCTGTAGATGCAGGCGATGTATTCGGTGGAATTGCAATTGGACTTTCAGTAGCATTCCTTGCTGGTGTTGTTGTTTACTTTGTTGTCAATAAGAAGAAACTTGACAAGAAAGAAAAAGCATACCGAAAAGAAGCTAGAAGAAAATAAGCAAACTTAGTTTGCATCACCTTTTAGAAATTAGAAACTTAAAGGAATTATAAAAAAGACTTGAATTTCAAGTCTTTTTTATTGTTTCTCTTGACAAAATGGGTTGACTATGCTATAATAACACACGTATCCGCTTGTATAGGGTTTAAAAGATTAGTGAAAAACCTAACACCTGAAATGAACAGCGAGTTTGGTTAGAGGAGGTAAAAGAAATGTTTGCTATAGTAGAATGTGGTGGAAAGCAATACAAAGTTAGTGAAAATGATGTAATCAGTGTTGAAAAATTAAACAATGCTGAAGGCGATAAAGTTTCACTTAATGTTTTGCTTGTAAGTGATAACGGAAATGTTGTTGCTGGAAATCCTTTTGTTTCTGGGGCAAAATGTGAAGCAGAAGTAGTTGCTCACGGAAAAGGCGATAAAATCGTTGTTTTCAAATATAAGCCAAAGAAAAATGAAAGAAAGAAACAAGGACACAGACAACCTTTCACACAACTTAGAATTTTATCTATTACAAAGTAAGGTTTTGAAATGACAAATATTACTTTTTTTAGAAAAAATGATGTTATTATAGGTTTTGAAGTTAGCGGACACGCAGGAAAAAATAGAAAGGACGGAATCGATTTGCTTTGCTGTCAACTGTCAACAGTTGCTCAACTTGCAGTTGTTGGTGTTGACCAAGTGGAAAAAGTGCAAAACACTCATAAAATCGAAGACGGTTATCTAAAAATTGAAGTATCATTAAATGATGCGAGAAATGAAAAAATAAAATTCCTGTTTGAAACCTGTTTAAACTCATTTAAATCTATAATTTTAAATGAAGAAAAATACGCAAAATTGGAGGTAAAAAATGTTTAAATTTAATGCTCAACTTTTTGCACATAAGAAAGGTGGTGGAAGTACCAAAAACGGCCGTGATTCACAAGCTAAACGTCTTGGAGTTAAAGCTTATGGCGGAGAAAACGTTACAGCTGGCTCTATTATTGTAAGACAAAGAGGCACTGAAATTTACGCAGGCAAAAACGTTGGTATGGGTAAAGATTACACACTTTTCGCTACTTGTGCTGGAAAAGTTAAATTTGGCACACACAACGGCAAAAAGATTGTTTCAGTTGAAGAATAATTAATAAAAGATGGCAATTAAGCCATCTTTTTTTGTGAAAAAGTAGGGGGATATTTCAAATCAAGTATTATTTTTTTTGTTAATAATAACAAGGGGTTTGCTTTTTAAGTTATTGTATGTTACAATCAAATTATGAAATACGAAATAACAATAGAAGGCATTAAAGTTTATGATAAAAGCCAGTTTAATATTGCTCATATCTTCGAATGTGGGCAGGTTTTTTGTTTTGAAAATGTAGGAGAAAAGTATATAAGTTATCCCCAAAATCATTATGCCGAAATTGAAGAAAATAAAGATTTTTATTTGATAAAAACAAAAAATGTGGATTATTTTGTGAATTATTTCGATTTAGATGTAAATTATACGCAAATTAAAGAAAAATTAAGCGATTTTAGTATAATGAAAAAACCGCTTGAGTATGGTTATGGAATTAGAATTTTAAATCAAGATTTGTTTGAAACGCTTATCTCCTTTATCATTTCTGCAAACAACAATATTAAAAGAATAAAAGTGATTTTAAATAATATAAGGAAATCGCTTGGCGAAAAACTTTCTGACAATGTGTATTCATTTCCGAGTTATGAAAAACTAAAAGATCAAAAGGAAGAATTTTTTGTGAAATGCGGTGCGGGGTATAGGGCAAAATATCTTGTTAAAGTGCTTCAGCAGATTAGCCCTGCGATTTTAAAAGAGTGGGATAAACTTGACACGATAAGTCTTAGAAATAAACTTATTTCTCTTGCTGGTGTTGGCCCTAAAGTTGCAGATTGTATTTTGCTTTTTGCATACCATAGGGGAGAATCTTTTCCTGTTGATACTTGGATTGCACAGATGTATAACCAACATTTTTCAAAGACTGAAAATCGTGAATTTATGCGCAATGATTTAGTAAATAAATTTGGCGCGCTTTCTGGTTACGCGCAACAATATATTTTTTATTACACAAGATTTTTGGCAGGTAAAAATTAAACAAAATATCAATTTGCCTATTTACAACTATTATTTTATATGATATAATTAAGCCATCGGAGGCAGTTATGTCAATTAATATGTTGTTAAGTTTTGGGGCGGGTGAAATTGCTGCAGTATCAATTTTTGGGGCAATCTTGATTGCTTTGATTATATACCTTGCATTTGTCCCTATGAAATCTTGGTGGACAGCACTTTTTGGTGGGGCGTATATTCCTACATTTAAGCTTTTAAGTATAAAAAACAGAAAAATTAATGTTTCTGAAGTTGTCAATGCTTTTGTTTTAGTAAAAAAATCTAAATATAATATTTCTTTAAACGAAATTGAGAGTTTTGTTCAAAGCGGTGGAAATATTCAAGAAGTTTTGACAGCAATAAAACTTGCCAGTGATGCTGGATTATCAATGACCTTTTCTTTGGCTTGTGCAATGGATCTTGCAAATCATAATGTTGTTGAATCTGTGCAAAATGCGATAAATTCAAAAGTGATTACTGTTGATGGGATTCGAGCATTCACGCAAGATGAAAGGGAGATGATTGTATCAGCAAGGGCATCAATCAAACTTAATCTTGAAAAATATATTGATGGACTTGGGGAAGAAGACCTTAAAAGCGTAATCAATGCTTGGATTTTAGAAAATATATCTCATACAAAATGTTACAAAGATATTTTGACTGACCCAAGCAAATCACTTCTTGTCAACTTTAATATGAAAGTAGTGGGGCAAAAATCAATGTATAGCATTGAAGATATTTCAATTTCCAAGGTTGAAGTAGGCAGAAATCTTAGCCTTGAACGAGAGATACAATCGGCGGAAAAAGAAAAAGTATATGTGCAGATTGAAGCTGAAAAGAAAAAGAATGCAGAAGAAATAAAAGAACTTCAAATGCGCACAAAAACAGAAGCGAAAAAATCAGCAATGCTTGAAGCTGAAGCGGAAGTGCCAAAAGCGCTTAGTCAGGCAATTAAGGAAGGGCGTTTCTCTGTTATGGATTATTATAAATTAATGAATCTTCAAGCAGATACAGCATTAAGACGTTCGATTATTCAAAGTGATAAAAAAGAAGAAAACCCTTTTGGCGATGATGAAGGAGATTTATTTGAATGATTAAGTGGTTGATTATTGCTGGTGTGGTCATTGTGTTGGTAGGCATAATTGCAATTTGTATTGTTGTAACTCGCAAAAAAAACAAAAAGAAAAGATTGAAGCTGGACGAAAACATTAAAAAGTTTACAGATGAAAAGGCATCAATAGATAAAAAAGAAAAAGCAGATGAAGATAAACGTAAGGAAGCGAAAGCCTTTGAAAATATATCTCTTACTGAAGATGTAGAAGAAGAATTTAAA
The DNA here is from genome assembly GCA_015069325.1 of Clostridiales bacterium. Lineage (GTDB taxonomy): Bacteria > Bacillota > Clostridia > Christensenellales > UBA1242 > Caccovivens. The sequence goes on along the minus strand of SVIV01000002.1, from coordinate 120,229 downwards.
GATTTGTTTAGCAATCCTGTCGTTACTTCTGGTGCGGATAAAATGGATGTTGAAGTAGGGCCAAATCAAAACAAAGATGAAATTGAACAGTTTTTAAAAGAACTTGAAAATCAGCAAAATCCAAAAAAGAAAAAAAAGTCTAGAGATGAAGAATTTGAAGATTTTTTAAGAGAGCATTCTTACACTAAAAAGGTGATTGATGATGAACTTTTAGAAGAAATAAAAAAGCTTTCGCCAAGAATGAAAGCATTAATACTTGGAAATGTTTTTCATAAATATGATGATTAGGTTAAATTAAAATATAAACACGCATATCTTAAATTGGAGAAAGATTGCGTGTTTAATTTTTTTGATGAGATAAAAAATAAAATGGGGTTTAAAAAAGAGTTTTTGTCTGATTATAACTTTGTTAATATTTCAGGAAAACTTTTTTATGCTGAAGGACATAAAGGGATTATTTCTCTTTCAGAAAAACAAATCATTTTTAAAACAAAATATTATCATATTTTAGTCGAAGGAAGTGGGCTTGTTTTGGCAGAGATCAATGAAAATGTTTTGTATATTAAAGGTAAAATCAACAAAGTAGAAAGGCAAAATGTTTAAAAATCGCACAAAAATAACAATTAAAGGATTAAACCAGGAAAAAGTTTTAAATAATCTTTCTCAAAAAGTTAAAATTTTTAATTTTAAGCGTCAGGAAAATCAAATTTCGCATTTTGAAGTCTTATATAGTGATAGAAAGCTCACAAAAAACATCTTAGAAAAACAAAAAATAGAAGTCCTTTCTTATTCCCATTTTGGTCTTGTGGGCTTTTTGTTGAAGCTTGTAAAAAGTTATGGAATTTTGTTTGCCGTGTTGTTTTGTTCGATATTGTATGTTTTTCAGTTTAATTTTGTGCTTAAAATAGACGTTTTAGGCGAAAAAAGCGACCTAAATGGCGAGATTGCTGCTTTTGTGGAAAGTTGTCTGCCTACAAGACTAAAGGGCGGAATAGATACATTTAAACTTGAAAAGATGGTAAGAGAACAATTTGATGAAGTTTCTTCGATAAGTATATCAATTGTTGGGCAAAGCATTGTGGTAAGCGTCAATGAAGTTGAGATTCCAAGTGAAATGGGAAGCAATTTTCAACCGATTGTGAGTTTGTATGACGGCAAAATATATAAAATTAATCTTATTCAAGGAACGCTAGCTGTTAATGAAGGCGATATTGTTCAAAAAGGTGATGTTTTGGTTTATCCATACATTTACGATTCGCAAGGAGAAAAAAGAGAGACAAATCCCAAAGCGGAAATTTATGCAGATGTATGGGTTATTGGAGAAGAAACACATTATGACTGGCGAATGGAAGAAAAGAGAACGGGTAAGGTTAAAGTATTTAATGAAGTTTATTTAAACGATTTACTTGTTTATTCAAATAATAAGGAACATAATTTTTTAGAGTTTGAGATTGAAACTGAGAAAAAGTTTCTTTCTAAAAATCTGATTTTGCCATTATATTTGAAAAAGATATATGTATATGAAACGGAATTTGTAGAGATAAAAGAAGATTTTGATAATGTTAAAGAAAAAATTATCCAAAATGCACGTCAAAAAGCCTTGATTTTTTTGCAAGAAAATGAGATAATAAAGGCAGAGAGTTATACCTTACGAGAAGGAAGTGGTTGGCATCAAGTGAATTATATAATCACTTTAAGTAGAAACATAGGAGGATAAATGACAATTAATTTTGAAGGTGTAGGACATAGATATAAAAAGGTGATTAAAGACGTTTATAACAAGGCTTTAGAAATTACGGGGAATAATGTTGATGGCTTAGAAGCAACAATCTCATTTGTAGATTCCGCAACAATTCGATCTTACAATAAAGAGTATAGGCAAGTTGATAAAGAAACGGACGTATTGTCTTTTCCTATGCTTAACATAAATTATAGTCAAAAAGTTTCAGACTTTGTTGAAGAGACATTGCCAAACGGTGCGCTTTATTTGGGCGATATTGTTATTTGTAAGAAGGTTGCAAAAAGACAGGCGAAAGAATATTGTCATAGTTTAAAGCGAGAGATTTCGTTTTTGGCTTTGCATGGACTTTTGCATCTTTTAGGATATGACCATATTGAAAAGGAAGATGAAGTGGTTATGATGGAAAAGAGTGATGAAGTGTTGTCTTCTCTTGGTATTAAAAGGGAGAAAAATGTTTAAGGCGGGATATGTTGCGTTGATAGGCAAGCCAAACGCAGGGAAAAGTAGTCTTTTAAATGCATTAATAGGAGAGAAGGTGGCAATTGTTTCGTCAAAACCACAAACGACAAGAGATAACATTTTGGGAATTTTGACTACTGATGACTATCAAATAATATTTGTTGATACTCCAGGAGTTCATCGTAGTAAAAACTTGCTGGATAAATCAATGATGAAAAATGTCCGAAGCGCTCTGGCTGGGGTGGATTTAACACTTTATCTTGTTGATGGAACTAAAGATGTGAATCAAGAAGAACAGGAATATATCAACCATATTGAAGGAGATAAACTTGTTGTCAAAACAAAGACAGACTTGAAAAGTCGAGATTTGGATTGTGATATTTCTCTTTCTTCAAAAACAGGGGAAAATATAGATTGTTTGATTGAAAAAATTTTAGAATTCTTGCCGGAATATGAAGGGCCAATGTATATTTATCCGCCAGATTATTATACGGATAAAAGTGTGAAATTCTTGGTTGCTGAAGAAATAAGAGAAAGTGCACTGGAACTTTTAAATCAAGAAGTCCCACACGGAATAGCTGTTGAAATTATTCGTTTTTATGAAGAAGAAGATATTGTTTATATCGATGCAGATATTGTTTGTGAGCAAGATCGCCATAAGGGTATGATCATCGGTAAAGGCGGCGAAACATTAAAGCAGATTGGGATTAAAACAAGAAAATTCGCAAATGAACTTTTAGGTAAAAAGGTTATGCTCAAATTGTTTGTAAAGGTTGAAAAAGATTGGCGCAATAAACCGCAAAAAGTAAAAAACTTGGGTTATTAATAATGAGACTTAGGAGAAAAGTAATGAAAATACGACAGTTGAAGGATTTTATTGAGAATTGTGAAATTTTTATTGCTATGCATAGTGATAGAAAAGATAAGGATTTTAATGCATTAAAAAAAGAAGTTTGGCAAGTAAAAGCGTCAGTAGAGATGTATGAGTCTTGTGGCGAATGTATGGCTTTTAATGCGGAAGGAAAATACAATAAATTAAAAAATCTATTTTGGGACGCGGTTGAGCTTTGTGAAGAAAACGAATTGTAAAAATAAAAAAGATAACTAGGGTTATCTTTTTTTTATTGTATTATTTCCACTTCTTCTTGCAATATGATTTTAAATTTTCGATATACTTCTTCTTTTGCAAAGTCGATTAAATATTGTATATCTTCGAAAGTTGCATTGTTAAAATTCACAATATAGTTTGCGTGCTTAGGCGATATCATTGCTCCGCCTTTTACTTTTCCTTTTAAATTACATTTGTCTATTAAAAGACCTGCCGAGAAACCATCAGGGTTGCGAAAAACGCTACCGCAAGAAAATCCCTTAGGTTGATGTTCAATGCGGAAAGAAAGTGCGTTTTTATACGTTTGAAGAATTTCTGCTGGGCACTTTTCCTGTAATTTAAAAGTTGCGGAAAGAATAATGCAGTCAGATAAATCTGTTTTATGATAAGAATAATTTATGGTATTTTTTTGTAAATTTAAAACCCTGCCATTCTTTAATATTTTTATTTTTTCGAGATTATCAAAGATTTCATTTCCTAAAAAAGATGCATTGTTTTTTATTGCTCCGCCAAGAGATGCGGGTATTGTTGCGAGATGTTCAAATCCTGAAAATCCATTTTTTTTGCAAATGGTGTAAATATTGGAAAGCAGATAATTGCAAGAAAACGACAAAAAATTTGAGTTTATTTTAAAAAAATACTTCATTTTTGTCAAATTAATGCAAAATTTACGTGTTTCGGGTGATATCAGTAGGTTACTACCGTTGCCGATAACAAAATAAGGAATGTTATAAAATTCTAAATTTTCAATTAAAGCTTTACATTGTTTTATTGTTTTGGGATACGCAATGTGTTTGAGAGAACCTTGATTTTTGTAGGTTGTTATCTCTTTAATGGACACGTTTGATTGTATTTCTATGCTTTGATTTGTCATATTAAAATTTTATGATTTGCGAAAAAAAAATGACACTTTAACTTGCAATAGCATATAAAAAAATATGTTTAAAAATGTTAAGTCGGTTTATCTTATTGGTGTTGGCGGAATCAGCATGTCTGCAATTGCCTTGCTCTTGAAACATAAAGGGCTGAATGTTTTTGGAAGCGATAGCCAGTTATCTTCTATTACAGATAATTTGATCGCGCAAGGTATTTTTGTTGTTCGGGGGGAGTCTCCTGAATTTGTTAATGCGTGTGATTTATGTATTGTTAGTTCTGCAATAAGCGAGAATAATAGCGATGTTGTTTTGCTAAAGTCGCTAAATAAAACAATCATCTCACGAGCGCAAGCGTTGTCTGAAATCATAGCGGATAAAAAATGTATTTCAATCGCGGGCACTCACGGAAAAACATCAACAACGGGAATGCTTGCTTCTGTTATGCTTCAAGCGGGGTTGGATCCGACAGTTCATATTGGTGGTATTTTAAATCAAATAAATTCAAATTTGCATATAGGTCAAGGTGAATATTTCTTAACTGAAGCATGTGAATATAAAGATAGTTTTTTGTTATTAAAAAGTGACATATCGGTGGTTTTGAATGTCGAAAGCGATCATATGGATTATTTTAAAAATATGAATAATTTGGTAAAATCCTTTAAAAAATTCGCAAAAAACACTAAAAAATATGGATTTTGCATTTTAAATCGTAAAAATGTTGATATTGTTGATGGTCTTGATTTGAGCGTTGTTACGTTTGGTAATGGCGGTTTTGTTGATGCGAGAGATTGCAAAGAGTATATGCCAGGACGATATAGTTATGATCTTTATATTGATAATCAGTTTGTAGATGAGATTAAGCTATCTGCTTTTGGTTTGCATAACGTGGAAAATTCGTTGGCTGTTGTTGTGGTCTCCCTGCTACTTGATATAGATTTAAAAGATATAAAAGGGGGCTTGTTGAATTATGCGGGGGTGCAACGTCGAATGGAGTTAATAAGCAATTATCCGTTCGTTATTCACGATTATGCGCATCATCCAACAGAAATTCAAAACACGCTTGCTGTTTGTAAAAAGATTAATAAAAATATTATTGCCATTTTTCAGCCACATTTATTTTCACGCACTAAAGATTTTTATCATGAATTTTTAGAGTGTTTTTTTGATGCGAAAGAAGTGTGGCTTCTTCCGATTTATCCTGCAAGGGAAAAAGAAATAGAAGGAATAAATTCCAGGCAATTGAGTTTAGATTTATCAAAAAGGGGAGTAAAAAGTATGTTTTTTGACTCTTTTGAAGCTTGCGAAAAGGAAATAAGGGCTTCTAGCGAAAATTATCTTTTTGTAATTCTTGGTGCGGGAGATATTCACGAGCTTGCAATGAGTTTGAAAAATATTGAAAAAACTATTTGACATTCCTAAAAAATATGATAATATGTATATAAGTTCTATGCTTATTTTTTTACCATTGATACATTAATGATATTTTGAATAAAAGACAAATCGTCAAAATATATGGAGCATAAGAAAAAATAGGGGCATTTGCCCCTTCCGCTAATATGACTTCTACATTGGTAAGACTTGTTGAGCACTCGAATTGCATTTAAAAAAGCATCAAAAACAAAAAAAATAGAACTTGCTGTTATGGCTCAGTAGGTAGAGCACCACCTTGGTAAGGTGGAGGTCCCGGGTTCGAATCCCGGTAACAGCTCCATTATTAGAAAGATGATAAGTCTTTCTTTTTTTTTGTTAATAAAAAATAGGCTAATAGATTTTTTTGTTTTTTTTAGTCTATTTTTGCATTTATAAAGCATTTTTTAATAAATTGTTTTGTCTTGAATTTTTTTATAGTCTTGATATAAAGATAGGCACTCTTTTCTATCTATTTCCTCACAAATATCTGTCTTCTTTTGAAGTATGCCTTCTTCAAATTCTTTATCTCTAAAGCCTATTATTTCAGTATCGGTAGTGTTGCAACCATAATACACTTTGTTTATGTTAGACCATAGTATAGCGCAAAAGCACATAGGGCATGGGTAGCCTGTTGTATATATTTCACAACCACTAAGGTCAAAGGTCTTTAGTTTTTTACAAGCTTTTCTTATAGCATCTACTTCGCCATGGCAGGTGGGGTCATTATTTACAACAACTTGATTATGTCCTTTGCTTATTACTTTACCATCCTTTACAATTACTGCACCAAACGGTCCACCATGTCCAAGAGAAATTCCTTTTTGAGCTTCTTTTATTGCAATTTGCATATATTTATTCATAATGCTTTTTTCTACTCCATCTCTTTGTTTTTTTGAATTTGGTTTTTAATTTCGATTAATTCCTTATAACTTTGAGGGTTTTTGCTAATAATATCTGATAACATACGTGCTTGAGATTCTTCAACCAATTTGTCATCTACTGTATAAACCCTTTTCTTATCTTGCTCAACAAAACATTCATCGTTATTTGATTTTATTAAATTAAGAGTTTCTTGCAAACAACATTGATTTCCAATTTCATTTTTTGCAAAAACTGTTTTGATTATATCTAGAGTTCCTTCATCAAGTATTACAACTCTATAATCGTTTCTTGCAATAGAACTAAGAACCAATTCTGCTGTTAAATAATCTGATTGCCTCTTGCTTGTATTTATCAAAGAAATAGCTGTTTCTATAGGAATTTTAGGATTGATGTTTATTAAATTTTCACCATTTTGATAATCAAATCTATATCCACAACATCCTTCTTGATTATCTATTTTTCCGCTAAGGACTCTTCCATTTTTTGTTTCTTCTGTAATACAAACATTGCCCAACTTAATACTTTTTATTTTTAAACCATTATCATGGAATTCAACAGAGATTGAAGTGTCTCCCCCTGAGCGGTTTATAAAATTAATTTTTAATGAGTAAATTAAATTATTTATTTCTTCCATAATCAACTCCTTAATTTGTTACTTGATTTGTTTTTGTTGTTATTCCATTGCGTAACTATCAAGTTCGGTATTTTCGGGCACTTTGCTGTGAATTCCGTTTAAATGATTTACGTATAGTTCGCAGTAATGTGAAGCTCTTGCGTTTAAATATGTGATAAACATATCGGCCTCTTCTTTTGTTAGGAGTGCATTCCCATTGACTGTTATTTTTGTGTATTTTGCGACAATTTTCTCTATCTGCTTCTTTTGGATAAGGTTTGCTGTGTTGTTGAAAAATTCTTTGCAGGCATTAGGGAAGTTTTTTAAGACATAGTAGAAATTGTGTTCACTGGAAGAACTTGCCCAGTCTTCGGCTAGTTGTTCAACTGTTTTTGCTGAAAATCTTTTCTGTGCTGCTAAAATTTTATCTTGAATCGCTTGTGGTAGTTTTTGGAACGTGTCTAATGACATTCCGCAATAAAGGTCAAATGTGAATTTGTTTTTTACGAGCCCGTTGCAAATGTCTCCATAGTCGTGGTTTGCCGCATAGCGTATTTTGTGGGAATTTACAACAATGCCGCCGTTGTATGACGTGAAATCGCAGTCTCCGAGAATGCAGTCTTTAAGCAAAAATGATCTTGCAATTCTGCTGTGTATATCTTCTGTTATTTTGCTGAGTTTTTCTTTGGGAATATTTTTAAATTCTTCTCTCGCGATTTTATCAACGACGTCAATCCAGTGTTCAATATAGTTTTCTTCTCCTGCGAGTTTGTCAAGGACTATATGGTGTTTTTTTAACGCATCTTCAAATGTAATAAGCTGGTCGCCATCGAAAAAGAATGTTGAGTCAGGGTTTTCTTCTTTTCCGTGAAAGTATGCTGATTTATCTGTTGTTACTTTATCCGTTTGTCTTGCCTGTAAAAAATCGATTGAAACTATACCGATTGGTTGTAATTTGTCTTTTAGGTCGGGGGTTGGATAGTTTTGCACGATTTTTTTGTGTTTTTCAGGATTGAAAGCGACAATGTAGTTGTAAGATGTTGGCATATCCAATGCAATTGCGATATGCATACCCATATTTTCAACAATTGCACTATATTTATGGTCAAAACAAGATTTAAAGGTTGCGGAAATTTTTGGCAAGGAGTTATCTTTTGATTTTGGGTTGTAATCGTTGTATAGGTATTTGTCAAAAGCGGTCCATACAGGTGCTCTCTGTCCGGTTTTCTTAATCTTTTTTCCGGTGTTTGGGTCAAAACTGACAAATGTTTTTCCTTTATAATCAAGGATATATTTCAAAAGTTCTGGTGGGAAATCTACAAGTCCCCAAATATTGAAGCTTTTTCCGCCATAAATATTCCAGCCTTCGTCGGCAAGTTGTATGTCTAATTCTTTTAATTCTGCCATAGTTTCTCCTAATTAATAGTATTATAGCATAAAAAAATCATTTTGTAAACTACACTTTAATGAAATGATGATTATAAAAATAATAAACTATATTTATTAAAAAGAAAAATAATATTATTATAATGATAAAAGCATTGACAAATTTAGACAAAAAATGATAAGATATTGTAAGGAGTGGTTATGAGTAATTTTCAAAAGAATTTAAAAATTTTGGCTGAGAAATATACGCAAAAGTATATTGCTGATAAAACCGGATTTTCGCAATCTAGTATCAACAACTATTTGTCTAAAATGAGTGAACCGTCTATTCAGTTTTTAGTAGCTTTAAAAAATTCATTTGGCATTTGTATTGATGATTTTTTGTTTTCGGATATAAATCCGTCAGAAGAAGTGTCGTATGATCGTTTTGTAGGAAACTACATTGTGTATTATTACAACAATAATGCATATAAAGGTGAAGTTCATAGTAATTTCAACAGCACGCTTAAATATGGTGTGATGAGTGTGTTAAGCGAAATGTCAAACGGGGAAAGAACTGTTGTTTATGGTGCGTTTGTAAAGGAAAAAATTGAAGCTGTGAAGATGCTTGGCAACTTAAACAAAATGAGTGATGAAGAAATTGTTGAATTTTATAATCAACAAGAACTGCCATATAAAGGTGCACTTACAGTTGCCGAACAAAACCTTTTTATTGATTTATATAACAAAGAGATTGGCGATAGATGTTTTATGATATTTAATAATCCGCCAAGTAAAGTTGCGTATATTGGTGGAGGTGGAACGTTAAATACAGTTGCAAGGGGAAGAGAACATAATCCTTGTGTTGAGTTTGTGATAATTTCTCGTAAGCTTATTGATATGCCAGATGGTGGAATTTACCAATGCCTAAAATTTAATGATTATAGCGTAAATCTTGATTATGCTATTAAAGATTTAATTGATTTGTTTAAGCGTTTGTTTGTGGATAAAAACGAAATTTCTAGTGCGCTTTCAGATAATCAAAAAATCGCTTTGGTTCAAAACAAGTTGGAATATCATTTCAATGAAATTTTAGAAGCAAATGCGTTTAGGTTTGCTAAAGTTTCAAACAGAGAAGATGATGTCATTTATAAACTTATTAAGGAAGGTATAGATGTTGGATAAAATTGACGAAAGATTTGAAGTGATAAAGTCAAGGTTTGTGCAAAATGGTTATTCTACTCATAAGATTGAAAGGGCATTTGAACTTGCAAGATTATTGCATCGCGATCAAAGGCGTCTGGATGGTCAGTTGTATATCACGCACCCTTTAGAAGTTGCTATAATACTATCTAATTTGGATTTTGATGAAGATGTTGTTTGCGGGGCACTTTTGCACGATGTTGTTGAAGATTGCAATTATACAACAAAAGAAATAGAACAACATTTTGGCAAAAATGTTGCTAGTATGGTTGATTGTGTTTCTGCCATAGACAAAGAAGAATATGTTTTTAACACCGACGATATTTATGAAGACCAAAATTTTCAAAAGGCGTCAATTGAAGAGCAGTCTTTTAAAAAGCTTATTGCTTTAGGAAAGCAAAACCCTTTAGGATTTTGTATTAAATTTGCGGATAGGCTGCACAATCTTCGCACGATTGCGTCTTTCCCATTTGCGAAACAACTTGAAAAGGTGAAAGAAACAGAAAAGTGGATTATTCCTATAGCGAAAGCGCTCAACAGTGAATATTTTTATAGAACGATAAAAAATGAATGCTTTAAGCTTGTGCATAATCAGGAGATAAGTGAATATCTTTGGCAGTATAATAATTATCATTCATCAAATGTTCAAATTATAAAAAAGATTGAAGGAAAGTTGCAAGAAGTTTGTTTGAATTCTAGTATTACATCTTTGCATATCATTCCAGTTCGCGAATATAAAGTTTATGAAGATTTAAACAAAATGTTTAAAAATATAAACATTAGAAAAATTTCCCAAGGACAAATGCTTAAGGTTGCGACATACAATATTCATCTTGTTTATGAAAAAGGCGAGTTTCAAGATGTTTTGGCGGAAGTGTTTTCTTTGATAGAACACAAATTGTCAGGACAGGTGAAACTTATTGATGCAAATGTTGGTTCATTTACTAAAAAACCTTATATTCAAATAGAAGACAGGTTTAAAAACAAATATAATGTTTATGTTTTGAATAAAAGCGAAAACATTTCTTTAAGAAATGGGACATTAGATGGTCAAAATAGCTATATGCTTGACGAAGAAGATGTAGGAAGTTTAGGGCAAGATTTTATTCACGTAAAAACTCGTTCTGGCGAGATTAAGTTTATTCATAAAGATAACACGGTTTTAGATTTTGCGTTTAAACTTCATAGAGATATAGGTTTAGGTTTTCAGTATGCAATTATCAATGGTTCAAAAACAAAATCTCCGCCATACACAAGGCTTTTTGACGGAGATCAGGTTGATATTGTCGTTGCGCGAGATGAAAACAATGAAATAAAAAACAATGCAAATTTAAAATGGTTTGCATATGTTAGTTCTGATTTGGCGAAAAAGTGCTTAATTAAAGAGTTTGAAAAGCAAATGAAAAATTAAAAAAATAAAAGGAGCGTTCCTTTTATTTTTTTATAGTTGGTTTTGTTGTAATGGTGGAATCAAATCTTTTTTCTTTTTAGTTTCTTTATAAAATTTAATAAGATTGATAATTGAGGTGATAATGATTACACATTCAAATGTGACAGATAGGTAAGATTTTATTGATAAATTAAATATCATATAGCATAAGTTGTTGATAATTAGGCAAATCCGATATACTTGCATATTGGATTGCCAAAGTCCAAAAGTGCTAATTACGGAACCGATGATTGCGAATATGTCAAGTGGATTAGAATACGTTAAAACTCCAGCTAGAGTCATTGACAGTGAACAAAAAATAAGTGAAAGGTAATTTTTGTGTGGTAGTTTTGAGTCAAAATAAAACCAAATGCTTCTTGCGATTGCTATTGAATTTATTACCACGCCTATGTATTTGCTTAAAAGAATATAATGAATAATGTAAATGCTGTTTACAATGCAATTTAAAAAAATTACTAACTTCCTATTTCGAAGAAAGGTAGTAGATATGAATATGCCTACAGCAATAACAATGCAAATTTGAGAAAGAATGTATTCTATTGTCCACATACGATAATTATAACAAAACGACAAAAAAAGTCCAATAAAAACGCATTTTTTTATTAAAAAAGTAAAAAATGAATAAATGTTTGTCTTTTGGATATAAAAAGTGTATGGAGGAATGTATGAAATTAAAAGATAGTCAAACTTATTTAAATCTTGCAAGGGCTTTTGTTGCTGAGTGTAGTGCTAGGACTCGATATGAATTTTGCGAATATGGATTCAGAATGAATGGTTATGAAGCGATAGCTACGCTTATTGATAAAATTGCTTATCAAGAATTTAATCACGCAAGAATGCTTTACACAAAACTTCAGCAAGCAGACAAGGAGCAAATTGAAAATATTGATATAGCATTAGGTCTTCCATTTAAAGAAAAGTGGAATATGCTTGACAATTTAAAATATTTAATGCAAGACGAACTTGATGAAGCAAATGTTTACATTGAATTTGAAAAGATTGCAAGGGAAGAAGGTTTTGTTGAGATTGCAAATTTATTTCAAATGATTGGGCAGGTGGAGCAAGTTCACGCAAGGGTATTTGAAGAACTTTATAAACAAATGAAAGATGAAAAACTTTATAAAAAGGCTAAGCAGGTCGCTTGGGTATGTCCGTCGTGCGGATATGTAAGTTTTGGCAAAGAAGCGTGGGAAACTTGTCCGCTTTGTGAAGCAAAACAGGGATATGCAGACGTGCATTTGCCAGAAGAATTGAAATTTTAAGGTGATTTTATCGCCTTTTTTTATTTTTATTGTAAAATATTTGCAAAATTTGTAGTAAATATACTAAAATAAAGGTAGGTAAAAAGGAGATTGAATATGGGATTTTTTAAAAAACAATTATTAGAAGTTATTGAATGGCAAGATGATAGTAAAGATACTATCGTTTACCGCTTTCCGATGCAGAAAAGAGAAGAAATTATGAATAGTTCTACTCTTGTCGTAAGACCTTCGCAAACAGCAGTTTTTGTGCATAAAGGACAAATATGTGATATTTTTGCACCTGGCACTTATAAGCTTGCGACAGAGAATATTCCATTCCTTACAAAACTTTTGTCGCTTCCTACGGGGTTTAACTCTCCAATTAAGGCGGAAGTATATTTTATTAATACAAAACAGTTTACAGGACTTAAATGGGGCACTCAAAATCCAATTATGATGAGAGATGCAGATTTTGGGAATGTAAGATTAAGGGGATTTGGAACATATTCATTTAAAATTGTTGACGTGCGCACATTTATGGAAGAAGTTTTTGGCACAAATCAGCTTTATAAGGTTGAAGATATTGAATCTCACAATCGTCCATTAATCATTCAGGGGATTACTGATGCCTTGGGCGAAGGTAAAATTTCAGCATTAGATTTAGCGGCTAATTATAAAGAACTTGCAGACGAAATTAAAAAGCAAACAAATGTTGAGTTTCTGAAATTAGGTATGAAACTTTCAGGTGTTGTAGTTGAAAATATTTCACTTCCAGAAGAAATTGAAAAGGCTCTTGATGAAAGGACTAGACTTGGAATAATGGAAGATCGCCTTGACACAAATCTTCGCCTTAAAGCGGCAGATGCTATGGATGAAGCTGCAAAAAATCCAAATGGAAGCGGGCTTGCTGGATTAGGTGTGGGACTTGGTGCCGGAAGTTCGCTTGGACAAGTTTTTGCGGAAGGGCTCAAAGGAAGCGAAGAAAAGCCTAAAAAGAAAAAAGAAGAAAAAGTTTGTGCGAAATGTAAAACAAACATTCCGGCAAATGCAAAATTCTGCCCAGAATGCGGAGTAAAAATCCCTGCAAAAAGTTTTTGTCCAGAATGTGGAGCAGAAGTGAAGAGCACAGCAAAGTTCTGCAGTGAATGCGGAAACAAATTAGGTGAATAATGTCAAAAAAGAAACTTGAGTTGTTGTTTTCAAAATGTTCTAGTTGCGGCGATGATATGCACTTTGATGCAGACGGACAGTGTTTGACCTGTCCGTCTTGCAAAAGCAAAAAAGAAATAACTAAAACCACAACTTACCAAAAACATCAACTGAATGACGATGTGTTACTTAATCACAACAATGAAAATTTGCTTTTATTGAAAAAGGAATTAAATTGTTTAAACTGTGGGGCATTGATTAGCGTGGAAGGTTATGATATTTCAGCGCATTGCCCATATTGCAACACGTCAATGCTTTTGAAATCAATTGAACAGTGGGGCCTAAAGCCAGATGCAATTATTCCTTTTTCTATAAGCAAGGGGCTTGCAGGAGAAATTTTTAAGGCAAAAATAAAAAAGAATTGGCTTGTGCCAAAGTCCTTAAAGAAAAGTTTTAAAATTGAAGATATAAATGCTTTTTATTATCCGTCATTTGTATTTGGTGCGAAATGTTCGACTGAATATAATGCGCGAGTGTATGATATCAAAACTACTACAGATAAAGATGGGAAAACTAGGTCTTATAGAAGTTATTCTACGTCTTCAGGACAGTATTTTTCATCTCATCAAGATGTAATTATTGAAACAAGCACAAAATTTACGCAGGAAGAGATTTTGTTAGTTCGACCATATGATTTTACAAAGGCCGTTGATTATTCAAACGATTATGTGTTTGGATATGATGTTGAAAGCTATTCAAGTAGTGTAAATGAAGCGTTTGATAGTGCTCATTACATAATTAAAGGTGAAATAGAAAGAGAACTTACCAATGATTTATTGCGATATAATGATGGTGTAAGCAGCTTAAATGTTAATATTGCATATATTAATCGTGATTTTTACTATTGTTTCTTGCCAATATATAGGACAAGTTTTAAATATAAAGATAAGTCGTATTCTAATGTCATAAATGGTCAAACTGGGGCATTTGGCGGGAAGTTGCCAAAATCTGGTTGGAAAATTTCGTTGATTGTGCTATTGCCAATACTCGCAATTATGGCAATCATTTTATTGACATTATTTATTTAAAAGGAGAATATTATGAATATAATCGAAAAAAGAAAGGGTCAACTCAAAGGACTGGGAATTGGGCTTTTAGTTCTTTCGCTTATCGCTTTGGCAGGTGGTATTGCAATGATGGTAATCGCTTGTAAAGAAACGGTAAATGTAGGACTTCTTATTGGTGGAATTTTGCTATTAATTAGCGGAATTGCATTTACAATTATAGGGATTATTTTTACTTGGACGGGGAGTGCTGTGAAAGCTACCCAAGGAAGCATTGCAGAAGAAAATTTTGCAAAAGGCACAGTAAATATGCATAAATGTTCAAACTGCGGAAAAGAAATTCCAGAAGATAAAGCAATCTGTGAAGAATGTGAAGAAAACTTAAAACCATAAAAAATAGCCACTTTGTGTGGCTTTTTTATTTAGCTGTTGATTTATTCAATAATCATTCCTTCTTCTACTCGTGAAGGTTTAATTTCAGGCAACATATAAACTTCTTCATCGCAATGGGTAGCAAGTAGTTTTTTGTTTGGGTATTTTGTTTTTAACATTTCAAATGCATCTACACCCAAATGCTTTGCATTTGTTTTTGTTCTGCTTATGTTCATTATGCAAGTATCGCACTTTTCAATAAATTTAAATAAAGCAGGGACTAGTGTTGTATCGCCTGTATAGCCAATAGATTTTTCGTTTTCGTTAAGAATATATCCAAAATCAACAACGTCTCCGTGGTTGAGTTTGTGAGCAGATATTTTTATGCCATCAAACTCAAAACTATCACCATCTTTAACTTCAACAAAATTCACATAATCAGAAAAATCAAATTTAATAAGGTTTGATGTGTAAAAAACGCGTTCACACATTTTTTGAATGCCTTTTGGTCCTACGATTGTTGGCTTGTAAGTTTTGTTTGTTCTATTTCTGTGAACAAATGTTAAAAATACATTAAGCCCGTAAATATGATCAGCGTGGAAGTGGGTGATTAAGAAAAGTTTAATGTCGGTAAGAGATTTACCTGTTTGCAAATATGCTTTGTATGCATCACAACCGCAATCCATTAATATATTTTCATTGACTTGATAGCAAGAAGTCCATCTTGACGTCCAAGAGTTTGAACAGCCTAATACTTTGATTTTCATATAATTTTATCCTTTGTATAAAAGTAGTATAACACATTTTATATAAAAGACAAACAAATTTTAAGTTTGGTGAAGGAAAAATTATTTTAAATTTTTTATAAATGTAAGAATTTGAAGTGATGAAACCTATAAGCGTTTAAATTTAAGGAATGTAGCGATTTTTTGATAAAACAACTATTTTTAAATTTAACAATAAAAAATATGCTATTTCTCTTTAAAATAAAGGAGAATAGCGATTATAAAGAAAAAAGTTAAAAATTTGTTAAAATCGTTTGGAGAATGTGAAAAAATATGCTATTAATATAAATAATTAGTTAAAAAGAAGGAGAAAATAATGCAAAGAGCAGATTTATTTGATAAGGTTTACAATCAAACACATATTTATCAAGTGGCAAGAGAAAAGGGAATTTATCCATATTTCCACAAATTGTATTCAGGTCAAGATACAGTTGTTAATATGGAAGGTAGAAGGACTATTATGCTTGGTTCAAACAACTATCTTGCACTTACAAATCACCCTGAAGTTGTAAAAGCTGGTGAAGAAGCAATCAAAAAGTATGGAAGTGGTTGCTCAGGGTCAAGATTCTTAAACGGAACTTTGGATATTCACGTTCAACTTGAAGAAGAACTTGCCGAATTTTTACACAAAGAAAAGGTTATCACTTTCAGCACAGGGTTCCAAAGCAACCTTGGTATCATTTCTGCAATTGTTGGAAGAAATGATTATATGATTTGTGACAAAGAAAATCACGCAAGTATTTATGATGGATGCAAATTAAGTTATGGTAAAATGCTTCGTTACAATCATAGCGATATGGAAGATTTAGAAAGAAAACTTGCATCTGTTCCTGAAGGGTGCGGAATTTTAATCATTACTGATGGTGTCTTCTCAATGGGTGGAGACATTGCTAAACTTCCTGAAATTGTTGCACTTGCTAAAAAATATGGTGCAAGAATTATGGTTGACGATGCACATGGTCTTGGCGTAATCGGAGAAGGCGGCAGGGGAACTGCATCTTACTTTGGTCTTGAAGATGAAGTTGATATTTATATGGGGACATTCTCAAAATCACTTGCTTCACTTGGTGGTTATATGGCAGGCAAGAAAGAAGTTGTTGAATATGTTCAACACGCTTCTCGTCCATTCATTTTCTCTGCAAGTATAACTCCTGTTTCTGTTGCTTGTGCAAGAGCATCACTCAATATTTTGAAAAACCACCCAGAAAGAGTCCAAAATCTTCACGATATTAGTGATTATATGAGAAAATGCCTTAAAGATAGGGGAATCAAAATTATTGAAAGCGAAACTCCAATCATTCCAATCTACACATATCAAAATGAAAAGACTTTCTTGGCTTGCAAGATGCTTTTAGAACGTGGGGTTTATGTAAATCCTGTAATTTCTCCTGCAACTCCTGTAGGTCAAGCACTTCTTAGAACAAGTTATACAGCAAATCATACAAAAGAAATGTGCGATGAAGCGGCTGATAAGATTAAAGAAGTTTTAGATATTTTAGATACAATGACATTTGAAAGCTAAAAAAAGACGAGACTATTTCTCGTCTTTTTTTATGAACATTTCATAAAGTTTAACATGATTAGCAAAGAAAACAGGTATTAGTCAAGCGGGAATTGCAAAATGGGAAACTGGTGATAGGACACTAAGTATGGATTGTCTAATTATGCTTGCAAAATTTTTTAAAGTTACAATTGATTATCTAGTCGGTCTAGAAGATTAAAATCTCTTTTTTAAGGGATTTTTTTATTTTACTATTGAATTGTGTTTTGATGTGTGGTATAATATTTGCAACAATAGGGGGGATTTATGAATATTCAAATTAAAATGCACAGTGAACTTGATTGTAATCTTAATCCAGATATACAACTTATTATGCAGTCAATGAAAGAGTTGGAAAACAAGGGAGTTTACAACAAAAATTATATCAATGTTTTAAAAGACAAATGTGCAAAATATTATTCGCTTGCACAAGAAGAAAAAGAAATTTCTGCAAAAATTAAGCAAGCAAGTGGCGACGAAAAAGAAGCTTTAAAGTTTGAAAAGCAAAATATTATTGATAAAAGTAATATGCTTTTAGATGATTGCTTGTTATTAATTTCAACTCTTGGCGGAAAAGGTGCATATCATTACAATTATGATCTTCACTTCAATCGTATTGTAGCGGGGCTTATGGGAAGCACCTGCTATATGAAAGATACTTTCAAGCAGCTTGAAGAAAAGAGAGTAAGTGATATTAGGACTATTGCAAAAATCGTTGAAAACAATGGGCATCACTCAACTTTTGGACATTCTCATTTGACGCTTGAAATTACAGGCATTCCAAAAGCTCTTGCAATGGTTTTAAATAACGAACAAGAATACAACACAAGTGAAAAAAGTGCAAGATATACTGAAATGGACAATATTGAATCGCAGGAAAAAGAGCTGTTTTATAAGTGGAAAGAAATTTTTGAAGATGCAATCAACAAAAAATATGGCAACTGCAAACCTTTCTTTGATGAGAAGGGCGTAAAAGCAGGAAAACTTGCACAAGAAAATGCAAGATATATGATTTCAATATTTACTCCATCAAATATGGTTTATACAACAAGTTTTAGACAATTTAATTATATTTGCCATTGGTTTGAAGATGTGATTTATTCAAAAAATCCAAACGAATTTTATCGACCACTTATTCCATATATGAAAGAGTTTGTGAAGTGGTTTAAAGAAAATGATTTATATTCAGAAACCCTTGAAGATGGAAAGGGTAGAAAATTATCAATGTTTGGAGAGCCTTTAATTGAACAAACAATCAATAGTGATGTGTTTGCAATTAAATATCAAATTTCAGGGGCTGGACTTGCGCAAAGTCATCGCCATCGAACAAATCATCACCATATCAGCGAAAAAGAATTTGAAATTCAAAAACCAGACTTCTTTATTCCACCAATTTTGAAAGGGACAGACCTTGTTCCACAATATTTAGCAGATATTACATCTGTTGCAAGTCATTTTCCACAAGGAAGACTATTGCCTGTTGTTGAAACAGGAAAAACGTCAAATTATCTTCTTAAAGCCTATGAAAGAGTCTGTGCACTTGCTCAAAAAGAAATTCGCGATTTGACACAAGGGAAATGCAAGGAATTTGCAGATGCTCTTAAACAAGAAAGCGATAAGCTCGGTCAAATGGCAATGACAACAGCAAGTGGCGAACAAGTGCAAATCTTGCTTGCAAAACGAAGAGAAGTTGAACGTATGCAAGAAAAGTTTGCAAAGATGGCAAAGACTGCAAGATGCACTGCAGGTTATGACTGTAAAGGTGGTTGTCAATTTGCAGAAGGCATTACTTTAAATAGTTTAGTTTAAAAAAATCCCAGCTGGGATTTTTTTTATTTTTACAAATTTGAGCAAGTATTAAATGTATAAAATTTATAATTATTTTTTATTTTACTATTGAAATTATACGAGAAGTATGATATATTGAAATTAACAAAGATTAGGAGATTTTTATGGCAAATGATTTTGAAATGATTAAAAATATTGGGGCGATTTACAGATGTGCATTTTTTCATAATCAGATTCATAAAAACACTATGAGAAATCAACTTATTTTCAGAAAGAAAATAAGCACAAAAAATAGATTTTATCAGGCATTCGACAGGCTTGTTGCAAATGGCGGCATTATTAAAGATAAGGAAATGGTTTCAATTAATCCAGAAATTGTTAAACTTGGGTATTTAAAAGAAATGGGAAACAATGAATTTTATGTTGTTATGCCGGAAACTAATAAAAAGTATAGGATTAGTAAAAGTGTAGCTTCAAGTTATAGCAATGGAGATCCGCTTCACGTTGTTATTGAGAGTATAAGTGGAAGTGATGAAGCAATTGTGTTGGGGAAAAATTACGGAGAAACTTTTTCATCATACAAAGAACGCAATGCAACAAAGTTGGAGCTCACTAATCCAAATCTTGCACTTGGAAGAGTGTTGAAACTAAGTCACGACGAATTGGTTTTTATACCAAATAAGAAAAGTTTTGCTACAAGACAAATTCCTATTCTCAACAGTTCGGATGAACAAGCAGCCTTTCAAGATAAACTTTGCGTGATGGAGCTTGTTGATGTAAATGCACCGCTTCTTGGCGGAAAAATTGTTGAAATCAAGGGCGATGCGGGAAATCCTATTCACGAATTTGACGCTATTGCAGAAAGTTATGGTGCAATTATGAGTTGGGAAGGTGAATCACTTGAAAAAGAGATTGCAAAAATTCCAAATAAAGTAAACATTGCAGACTTTAATCTTATTTCAGAAGCCGAAGCAAAAAGAAGTCATAGGGGAAATATTGTAGATTTAAGACATATCAATTTTACTACAGTTGATCCTGCAACTTGCAAAGATATGGACGATGCAATTTATTCAACTGTAAATGAAAATGGCGATATAGTTTGTTATATTGCGGTTGCAAATGTTACTAAATACTTTGATTTAAACAGTGAAATAGGGAAGAAGTATATTGAAGGTGGTTTTACAATTTATGCTCCAAATAAGGCATACAATATTTTACCTACTCAACTTTCAACAGGAATTTGTTCATTAAATCCAAATGAAGATAGACTGGCTTTTGTTGTCAAATTTACTGTAGATAAGACCACGGGAAGTATTAAACGCAGTAGAATTTATGATGCAGTGATTCAAAGCAAGAAAAAATATGCTTATCAAGATGCTCAAAATATTGTTGATGAAAACAAAGATGTTACTCTGGATGAATTGACAGAAAAAATTAGAAGTGGGCAAACACTTTCTGAAGAAGAACAAGTAGTGATGAATTGTTGTGCAGGAAAAGTTATTAAACAAGGTTTTGAATCAAGAAAAATGATTAGATTTTTTGCAAGCAAGGAAAGAGAGATTAAGTTTGATGAAGATTTGCAAAATATTGTAGATATTGTTCCACTTTCACACCTGTATTATCACGAAGTGATTGAAGCATTTATGATAAGCGCAAATGAAGTTACAGCTAAATATGCAAAGGATAATAATTTAGACAATATTTATCGTGTTCACGACGAACCAAATCCACATAAAATTGAAAGAGCCAATGAATTTTTTGACATTTTAGGGATTGAATTTGATGGTGATCTTTCTGCAGAGGGGACAAGAGATTTGCTTGAAATTGTAAAAGATGGAGCAAACGAAGAAGTTGTAAACAACTTCCTAATTAAAATGCAGTCAAGGGCTGTTTATAGCGATCATCTTTACAGTAATGATCCAGATGATGAGTATGTTGAATGGGAAGGAGAGCGAATTTCGCATTACGCACTTCAATCTCCACATTATTCTCACACTACTTCTCCTATCAGAAGAGTGCCTGACTATATTACTCAATACAATATTCTTGCAGATATTCACGGAACAAGTAAGATTTCTTTAAATAAAATTCAAAAGATTGTTGACATTGCAAATTCTAGACAGCTTGCGGTTGATCAAGCAGAAAAAGATTTTGAAGATATCAACAGCGTAATATATTGCGAACAACATATTGGCGAAAAAATGCACGGAAGAATTACTAAACTTCGTGCAACATCTCCAGAAGAAGGCTTTGAAGATGACATTATTGTTATTGTTAAAGAAGATTCAAAAGGGATAAGTGCAGAAATTCCATTATCGCAAGTTATTGGTAGAAATTCGTCTGATTGCGAACTTTCTCCTCAAAGATGTGCTGTATATGATGGCAATGGAAATATTATCCTTGCACTTTGCAAGCCAATTGACTTTATCATTGAAAAAGCAGATAGAAAAGCGATGAGAGTTATTGGAAAGACTGATGTGAAAATGGTAAGTCAGGCTGAAATGCGAGAAACAACAAATAAAAAGAATTATATTGGCAATATCATTCGTCAAAAAGAAAAGAAAAAGAGAGATAAACGACGAAAGGATAAACAAAATCACAAAAAAGATTATGACTATGAAGATTCAAATTTCAAATAAGACTCTAATGAAAAACATTAGAGTTTTTTTGTGGATAAAATTTAAATTATTTGTGCGGATTATTTGACAAAAAAAAATGTAAAGTTTAAAATGGCTATAAGGGGATAAAATGAATAAACTATATTTTAGATATGGTGCTATGGGAAGTTCAAAAACAGCCCAAGCGCTTATGATTAAATTTAACTATCAGCAAAAAGGGTTTAATGTTTTTTTATTTAAGCCAATTTGCGATAATCGTTGCCAAGAAAATGGAAAAAGTTATGTTTCAAGCAGAATTGGGCTAAAAAGTGAATGTCTTGAATTTACTAAAGAAGATAACTTTTTTGATATCTGTCAAAAACATATGATTGTAAATGTAAACAAGATTCAAAAAAATGTGATAATCGTAGATGAATGTCAATTTCTTACAAAATCTCAGGTAGAAGAATTGAAAGAGCTTTCATTATTTTTGCCTGTATTGTGTTTCGGCTTGCTTACTAATTATAAAACAGAACTTTTTGAAGGAAGTAAAAGACTGATAGAACTTGCAGATTCAATAAATGAAATCAAATCTGTTTGCCGTTGCGGGCGAAAGGCAACAATAAATGCAAGGCTAAATGATGGGAAAATTGTTTGTGAAGGTGAAGAAATTGTGATTGGTGGTGATGATAGATATGAAGGAATGTGTTATCACTGTTATAAAACAAAACTAAATAAGCAAAATAAAGGGAGTTAATATGAATTATAATAGCAAAAGTTATTTTGAAAAAATGGACAGATATTTTAGGGCGGCAAATTATTTATCTGTTGCTCAATTATATATGCTTCGAAATCCACTTCTTAAAGAGCCTATTAAAAAAGCAGATATTAAGAAAAAGGTTGTGGGGCATTGGGGGACTGTGCCAGGACAAAACTTTATTTATGCACATATGAATAGGGCGATTCAAAAATATGATTTGAATATGCTTTTGGTTTCAGGACCGGGGCACGGCGGAAACTTTTTTCTTGCAAATTCATATTTAGAAGGGACTTATAGTGAATATTATCCAGACTGTTCTTTTGATGAAGCTGGAATGACAAGATTTTGCAAACAATTCTCATTCCCTTATGGTGTATCTTCTCACGTTGCTCCGCAAGTTCCGGGTTCAATTAACGAAGGTGGTGAACTGGGGTATAGTTTGCTTCATGGTTTTGGTTCAGTATTTGATAATAAAGATTTGATTGCGACTGTTATTGTCGGTGATGGGGAAGCAGAAACTGGGCCACTTGCAACGTCTTGGCAATCAAACAAATTTTTGAATCCTGCTAGAGATGGCGCTGTATTGCCAATCCTTCATTTAAATGGTTATAAAATTGCCAATCCTACCGTTATGGGAAGAATGACAAATATGCAACTTCGTAATTATTTCTCTGGAATGGGTTGGGACGCGATTTTTGTCGAAGGCGATAGGCCTAAAATGATGCACAAGTCAATGGCAATAGCGGTTGATCAATGCATCGAAAAAATCAAGGAAATTCAACAAAAAGCAAGAAATGGTTTTTCTTTTGACAGCATAAACTGGCCAATGATTATTTTAAAAACGCCAAAAGGCTGGACTGTGCCTCAGGTAGTAGATGGGAAACAAATAGAAGGTTCTTTTAGGGCTCATCAAGTGCCTGTTGATATGTCTAAAGATCATCATATTGAAATTCTTGAAAAATGGATGAAGAGTTATCGTCCAGAAGAACTGTTTAACGATGATTATACCTTAAAAGAAGATATTAAATCAATTTTACCAAAGGGTGATAAGAGAATAAGTGCAAATCCGCACACTAATCAAGAGATTATTCCGCTGTCGCTTCCTGATTTAAAAGAATATGCGGTTGATATACAGGGGCACGGAAAAGTTAAAAAGCAGGATATGTTGGAACTTAGTCGATATATCAGAGATGTTTTTGTTTTAAATAAAGACAAGCAAAATTATCGCATTTTTGCACCCGATGAAGCAAAGTCTAACAGGCTTTATCACGCTTTTGAAGTTGAAAAACGCACATTCTGTGGAAAAATTCTTCCTACCGATGAAGATCTTGCAAAAGATGGGCGAATTATGGATAGTTTTCTTTCAGAACACGCCTGCGAAGGTTGGCTTGAAGGATATCTTCTTACGGGAAGACACGGAATGTTTGCCACTTATGAAGCATTTGCGAGAGTTGTTGATAGTATGGTTTCTCAACACGCAAAATGGATTAAAGAAATCAGGTCGATTCCTTGGCGCAAGCCAATTTCATCGTTAAACTTGATTCTTACTTCAAATGTTTGGCAACAAGACCATAACGGTTATTCTCATCAAGAACCTGGATTTTTGGATCATCTTGTAAACAAAAAGGCGGACATTGTAAGAATTTATCTTCCACCAGATGCAAACTGTTTGATTTCTTGTTATGATCATATTCAAGCAACGGAAAACTATATCAATGCAATTGTTGCTTCAAAACATCCAAGTTGGCAATGGCTTAGTATGGACGAAGCGATTGCTCATTGCGCAAAAGGTGCAGGGGAATGGGTTTGGGCTTCAAATTGTGGAAGCGAAAAGCCAGATATTGTGCTTGCTTGTGCGGGAGATACGCCAACGCTTGAAACAATGGCTTGTGCAAGGCTTGTTAAAAAGTATTTGCCAAAGGTAAAATATAAATTCGTCAACGTTGTTGACCTTATGCGTCTTCCGAGTGATAGTGAGCACCCACACGGGTTGACGGATAAAGAATTTGATAAATTGTTTACTAAAGATCGACCTGTTATTTTCAACTATCATGGATACGATAGCCTTATTAACGAACTTATTTCTGCAAGAAAAAATCGAAAATTTTCTGTTCACGGTTATCAGGAAGAAGGTTGTATAACAACTGCTTTTGATATGAGGGTAAGAAATGAGATTGATAGGTATCATCTTCTTTTAGATGTAATTAAGCAGTTGGGGCTTGAAAAGCAGGAAGCAAAATTAGTTGTAGAAATTAATAAGCTTTTAGATAAACATAAAAAATATATTGCGCGTTATGGTGTAGATATGCCAGAAGTTGCAGATTGGAAATGGGAATAAAAAATGCAAGTAAAAAAAGGCGAGATTATCTCGTCTTTTTTTATGGTGAATTATAATTTTTTGATAATGTGTTATTTTGTTTGACAAAATTTTTAAAAATGGGTAAACTAAAATTGATATTATAATATTAAGGGGGTAATTATGAAAAAGAAAATCGCTACTGCTCTTGGAGTTGCATTAGTAATTCCTTGCGCATTATCACTTGCTGCGTGTATTGACAAAGGTCCTAAAATGGATACGTGGGACGGAACGGTTGCTTCATTATCTGTTGAAGAAGGTGGGGTAATTAATATTAATTCTGCTGAGGAATTGGCAGGATTTGCTGTGGCAGTAAATCAAGGTAATAAGTTTGAAAATACAACAATTAGACTTGCTTGCGATTTAGATATGGCAAATTTGACTTGGACGCCTATCGGACTTGGACATAGAAGCGACTTGGCTAATGCAAAAGTATTCTCGGGTATATTTGATGGGAATGGTAAAAAAATTATTAATTTGTCAAATGTAGGCTATGTGCCAAACGCAGCGCATCAGTCAGAAGAATCTGACTTGCCTGCAGTAGTAGTTGGCGAAGGTGATAATGCTGTTGAAATTTTCACTTATACTTATCACTATGGTCTTTTTGGAATGGTTGTTGATGCAACAATTAAAAATCTTGAAGTTACGGTAAATTATAATTGCAATCAAGACTATCTTAAAGGCGATGGTGTTGGTGGAATTGTAGGTTTCTCAAGCGGTGCATTGACAATTGATAACTGTGTTGTAAATGGAACTATCAATGGTGGTTATGATGCTATTGGAGGATTAGTTGGTCGTGCATATAAGAGTTCTGTAAGTAAGCCAATTGTTATTGAGAATTCAGAAAATAATGCTGATGTAACTGGACTTTATAAAGTAAGCGGAATTTTAGGTTTTATGTCATCTACAGATGGTTTAAATGTCAAGATTAATCAATGCGTAAATAATGGAGATATTACATCTATTGGCGCAAAGATTGATACTGGTAAAGAAACACGTTTTGTTTCAATGGCTTCTGGTATTACTCTTTATGGTTGGACAAAGAGTGTTAATAGTTTGGCGGTTATTACAAACAATGTAAATAATGGAGATTTAACTATTTGTGAAAATCTTGCTGGTGACGTTAAAGCAAATCAACCTGCATATGCGGCAATTGCAGGTCAAGTAAATGTGGTGTTTGATACTGATGTTCATAAATATGATTTTGCAGGAAATACAAATACAGGAAAAGTATTTGCTTTAGGAGAAGAAGTTGCTGAAGATGATATTATGAAGGCTTACGCTGCAAAAGTGTTTGCTCCATATGCAGATGGATATGATGTGAATGGAAATACAAATATTGTTGCTGAATAAGAAAAAAGCATCTTAAATGATGCTTTTTTTTGTCGTCTAAAATATGTCAATTTTTGCCAGACTTCATAAAACATATAGCAACCAGTTGGAAGAAAATAATCAAAGTTTCAACAACAATGAGTCTGTTGTTGTTAATTTAAATTAATATGGTCTGCGACAATTTTCCCGCTTGTCCAAGCCCATTGCAGGTTGTATCCACCGCATATACCGTCAACGTCGCAGATTTCTCCGCAGAAGTATAATCCTTTAATCTGCTTTGATTGTAAATTTTTATCAAGTGCAGAAAGGCTTGCGCCACCAGCAAAAATTTGATTGTTGTCATAATAACCTTTTACGGTAAAGGTAAGTGATTTTATTGAGTTTGCAATATTATTTATTTCATCGTCGGTTAATTGAGAGCAAAATTTGTTTTCGTCTAACTTTAAAGTGTTAAGAATGTGATATGCAATTGGATTTGTGAAAAGTCCTTCAAAAACTTTATTGACTTTTACGTTTAAAATCTTTCTATAAAAAAGCAACTTTTTGAGCTGTTTTTCTGAATAATTTGGCATAAGATCAATAATGATTTTTCCGTCAAAGGATTCTTCTCTTGCAAATAGTGCCGAAAGGTTGAAAATGCAAATTCCACTGATTCCGCTATCTTTAAAAAGTATTTCTCCTTGCTCGGTATGTTTGTTTCCTTGTTTATCAATTGCGGTTACTTGCACGTTTGAGATTTTTGTGTTTTCAAGTAATTTTGTTTTTTCAGTTTTTAAACTACATAGACTGGGCGTGAATTTTTTATAATCAATATTAAATTTTTTTAATATCTCTTCGCCCTTGTTGCCACCAAGACAAACGACAATTTGTTCGCTAATAAAGTCGCCTTGGTTTGTAGAAATTTTAAATAGATTTCCGTCTTTTGAAAGATTGAAAAATTCGCAATTCATTTTGAGTGTGAGATTTTTATTTTGGTTTAGTGTATTGTGAATGACGTCAATTACGCTTTTGGCTGCAAAAGAAAATGGATATACTCGACCTTCTTCGTCATTAGTGCAAACTAGACCTATTCTTTGAAAAAATGCAACCGTTTCAACTTCATTAAATTTATCAAAATATGAAGCTAAGTTTTGATTATAAGCGAAAGGAGTATTTAAATTTAAGTTTGTTAAATTGCACCTTCCATTTCCTGTTGCCATTAATTTTTTTGCAGGTAAGTTTGCTTTGTCGATAAGCAAAACTTTTTTGTCTTTTGCGATATTCATTGCGCACATACAACCACTTGCTCCTGCACCTAAAATTACAATATTGAATTTTTCCATTGCTTTCTCCTTATGGGGATTATAGCATAATGTTTATTTTTTTGCAATGTTTTTTGCTACTTAAATAATTGAAGAATTTAGCCTTAAAAATTTCAAAAAAAAATAAAAATAACATATATTATTAAAAAAACAGGTCTTTATTTTGTGTTTTTTAAGTAGGGTGTGTAATGTGAAAATTTTTTGCAATATGGCTTGATTTTTTTTGTCGAATTTGATAATATTTTTATATGAAAATTTCAGTAGTAACACTTGGGTGTAAAGTAAACAAATATGAAAGCGATGCACTTATTCAAAATTTAATTTTAAAAGGATACGATGCGACCGACTTGATGGAAAAGGCGGACGTTTTTGTAATTAATACTTGTGCTGTTACGGGAGAAGCGGAGAAGAAGTCAAGGCAGATGGTCGCAAGGTGTAGAAAATTAAATCCCGTTGCAAAGATATTTGTTTGCGGATGTGCTTCGCAAAACAATGCGCAGCAGTTTTTAGACAAGGATGTTGAATATGTAGGTGGCGTTGCGGGAAAGATTGAAATAGCAAAATATATAGATAATTACACAAAAAGCATTGAAAAATCGCAAAAAAACATCAAAAATATATCAATTTTGCCAAATGAATATGAAGATAATATGATCGCTAAACCTTCAAGGATTAGGGCATATATTAAAATTCAAGACGGTTGCAACAATTTTTGCTCTTATTGTATTATTCCATATCTTCGTGGAAGAAGCCGCTCTAGGGGGATATTTTCAATATTAAATGAAGCAATGAGTTTAGGAGATGACGTTCAAGAAATTGTCTTGACTGGGATTAATGTTACCGATTATAAAATAGATGGGGAGCCTGCATTATTGACTCTTATGGAGCAGCTTGATAAGCTTGGGAAAAGGATTAGGTTAGGGTCAGTTGAAGATACTCTTGTGAGTGAAGATTTTATCAAAGGCCTTGCAAAACTTACAAACTTTTGCCCGCATTTTCACCTGTCATTACAAAGCGGTTGTGATAGTGTTTTGAAAAGAATGAATAGGCACTACACGACGAATCAGTTTGGACTTTCTGTAAATTTAATCAGAAAATATTTCCCTTTTGCTGGGATTACAACAGATGTTATAGTGGGCTTCCCAGAAGAAAGCGATGAAGAATTTTTAGATACTTGTAAGTTTGTTCAAAAGGTTAAATTTTCTCAGTTGCATATTTTCCCATATTCAAAAAGAGAAGGCACAGTTGCTTCGAAATTATATAAAGATATGTCGGGCGATGTTAAATCGAAAAGGGTGGCTCGCCTGGATAAAATTGGCGAAAAATTAAAAAGAAAATTTATCAAGAAAAGCAAATTTGCAAATGTGTTGATAGAAGAAAAAATTGATGGCTATTTTGTAGGTTATAGTGAAAACTACATACGAGTATATATTGATGAAAATTCAACTCAAAAAGATTTAACAAATGAAATTGTAGAAGTGCGATTAAAGAAATTGTTTAAAGATGGCGCACTTGGTAAATTAAAGTAAAAAGGGGATTGACTAATCTCCTTTTTTGTGGTAAAATGAAAGTGGAATGAAAAAGGATATTTTAAAGTATTGTTTTTGTGCGCTTTTGTCGGCAATCGCAAGTTTATTGGCGGTTGGCGTATTTTTCATTGTTGGATCAGAAATAGTGCACGCAGACAACTCTTCAAAAGCTCAAACTTTGCAACTTCAAACTATGCTTTCTGCAGACGCGGGATATAGGCAAAAAAATTATGCTCGTTTGCAACATAATGGGCAGGAGCCGGTTTATGTTGATATTGAAGATAATATTTTTTCGGCAGAGCAAACAAGTATCATTATTGAAGCGTTAGATTATATTTTTTCAATGGTTGGTGATATCAATTCAAATTATCGCTATCAAATTGTAGAAAGTGTTGATGAAGCGCAATTTATAGGGAAATCTACCATTACGTTTAACAGCACTTCTCTTGAAATTGCAAATGGTTGTGTAAAAAGAAGTGGTTCTATGTTTGGTTTCGGTTCAAAAGGAATGTTCAATCAAAATTGCATTGTTTCTTATGATAATGAATATTTGTGTGCAGATGGCGGAAGATTTTATTATACAACTGTGCACGAATTATTGCATATCTTTGGGCTTGATGATATTTATGACGCAAAAGATATTTATTACTTTGATACATATATGAATACTTACACGAATTATAATTTGAAGATGATTACTCCAAATGATTACAAACTTTTAGTATGTTTTTATGCTGAAGATTTTAATTTGTTAAGCGAAAATGAAAGGCAAGATTATATTGAATTGCTTTCTAAAAAAGTAGATGACTATTCTATTAAATATTATCAGTATTACATCCAACATAACAAGCACTTGACAAAAGAATTGCAAGGTGAAAGCGAACTTCAATCAAAACAAGTGGCGCTTGCGGAGAATAACCATAAACAAAATAATTTTCAAATTGATTTTGATGCATTTTTAATAGATGGTGGCGAAAAAATAAAAGTAAGCGTTGCAAATGAAAAGTATTCGATAGGGCTTTATGATGATAATGGCACTCTTATTGAATCGTGCGCAGGAAAGGTTTACAATGTTGGCGATGAAATGTTTTTACAGGGTGTGCATTTAAGCAATTTAATAAAAGGCAAAGAAACTTATACAGACTTACATATTTATCTATCTGCAGATTATCAGGGGTATAATTTATACGATTTATTCAACAATTACTATGCTCACAATGGAAGAATTTAAAAAAATATAAAAAACTTGTTTTTAAAAAGAAAAAATACTTGACAAGATGTTGGTAAATATATATAATAATTAGGAAACTTTAAAAATAGAAGGTGGTGAAAAAGATTGACAACTGTTAAAGTAGGCGAAAACGAAACTCTTGAAAGCGCTCTTAAAAGATTTAAGAGAAAATGCCAAAAAGACGGAATCATTGGCGATATCAGAAGAAAAGAAGCTTATGACAAGCCAAGTGTTGCTAAAAAGAAGAAAAGCGAAGCTGCTCGTAAGAGAGCAAGAAAAAGAGGCTAAAACCCACCTTGTGCGTAGTTGCACATAAATAAAATTAATAAAAGGAGAAATAAAATGGCAAATATCATTGACCAAATCGAGAAAGAAAATATGAAAGAAAATCTCCCTGAATTTAATATTGGTGATACTGTAAAAGTTGGCGTTAAAATTAAAGAAGGAGATAAAGAAAGAATTCAAGCTTATGAAGGCGTAGTTATTGCTCGCAAAAATGGCGGAATTAGAGAAACTTTCACTGTAAGAAAAATTTCAAACGGTGTTGGCGTTGAAAGAACTTTTCCTATGCATTCTCCACTTGTTGCAAGTGTTGAAGTTGTAAGAAAGGGAAAACCAAGAAGAGCAAAACTTTATTATGTAAGATCTCTTACTGGAAAAGCTGCAAAAATTAAATCTGCAGATAACAACTAATAAAATAAAAAAGCTTGGAGTGTATCCAAGTTTTTTTGTTTTTTATGAGATAATAAAAATTTTGAGTAATCAAAGAGAAAATATTGTTTGCAAAATGATTAAAGCTGTTGTATAATTAATTATTAGGAGAGAATATGTTATCAAAAGTAGTAAGTTTTGGACTTCGTGGGATTGACGGTTTCCCTATTGATGTTGAAACAGATGTAAGCAATGGCTTGCCTGCGTTTGACGTTGTAGGGCTTGCAGATACTGCTATCAAAGAAGCAAAAGAAAGGGTGAAAAATGCTATTCGAAACTCGGCATTAAAATATCCTATTAAAAGAATTACAATCAATCTTGCTCCTGCAGATGTGAAAAAGGAAGGTGCGTTTTATGATCTTGCTATGGCGGTTGCAATCCTTTCTTGTGATGAAGAACTTGAAATTAAAAACGAAAAAGACTATGTATATGTGGGCGAGCTTTCATTTGATGGAAGTGTAAAAAAAGTAAAAGGTATTTTGCCTTTGCTTATTTCAGCAAGGGCGCTTGGATATAAAAAATTTATTATTCCTAAAGATAATTTGCAAGAAGCTAGTTTTATTGATGGAATCACTGTTTATGGGGTTGAATCATTAAATCAAACCGTTCGATTTTTGAAGCAAGAAGAAGTTGTTAAGCCGGTTGAAGTTCGTGATTTTGAAACTATGCTTAATGAAAATAGGGCAGGAATGGACTTTTCAAATGTTAAAGGACAAAAGATGGCTAAAAGAGCATTAGAACTTGCTGCTGCGGGGGGACATAATCTTATTATGATTGGGCCACCAGGAAGCGGAAAGAGTATGCTTGCAAAGTGTTTCCCAAGCATACTTCCAGACCTTACTTTTGATGAAGCGTTGGAAGTAACAAAGATACACTCTATTTCTGGTGAACTAGATGCAAGTAAAGGGATTGTTTATACAAGGCCTTTTAGAAGTCCACACCATACAGCAACTACGATTGCACTTACGGGTGGCGGAAACAATGCAAAACCTGGAGAAATTTCACTTGCAGATCACGGGGTGTTGTTTCTTGACGAATTTCCAGAATATTCACGTCAATCAATTGAAGTGTTGAGACAACCTTTAGAAGATGGCGTAATTACTGTAGCAAGAAACAAACAAACTATTACATATCCTGCAAACTTCACTCTTATTGCGTCAATGAATCCTTGTCCTTGTGGGCATTATGGCTCCAAGGAAAGAGAATGTCGTTGTTCGGCAGGTCAAATACAAAAATATTTATCAAAACTTTCTGGACCTATTATGGATCGAATTGATATTCATATTGAAGTTGAAAATGTAACGTATGATCAGCTTAAAAGTGATTCGCAAGAAGAATCGTCGATAGAAATTAAAAAGCGTGTTGACAGGGCAAGAAGAATTCAACTTGAAAGATATAAAAACGATAAAAACTTTTCAAATGCGGGGATGAATGCAGGGCAAGTTAAGAAGTATTGCAAACTTGATGTAAATAGCGAATTGCTACTTAGAAGTGCGTTTGAAAGGCTTAAACTTAGTGCACGTGCACACGATCGTATATTGAAAGTAGCAAGGACGATTGCTGATCTTGAAGGTTGCGAAAATATAGCAGCCAACCACATTGCAGAAGCGATTTCGTATCGCACGCTTGATAGAAAATTTTGGAATTAAAAGGAGAAGGAATGGACAAAAGAGACTTGCTTATCGTGTTTCTGTCTCAATTTGATTTGTCGTCAAAGAAGATGTCAGAAATAATGGATACTATGAAAGAGCAGACAATCAAATGTTTTTCAAAAACCAAATTTGCAGAAAATATTTTGAAAAAAGAAACATATGAAAGTATGATTGCCAGTGCAGATGAAGCTTTAGTCCAAACCTATCTTAAAAATCTTGCAGATAGGGATATATCTGTTTTGACTATATATAGCGATGAATATCCTAATCGCCTAAGAGAACAAAAGGACGCACCATTAATTTTATATTGCAAGGGTGATGTCTCGCTATTGAATAAAGAATGTCTTTCTGTTGTAGGAACAAGAAAGCCTTCAAGTTATGGGAAAATGGCAACGGAAAAACTTGTGAGAGATGTTGCCGGCGCAGGAGTGGTTATTGTAAGCGGTCTAGCATATGGAATTGATAGCATTGCTCATCGCTGTGCACTTGAATGTGGCGGAAAAACTATTGCAGTGCTGGGTGGCGGGTTTGACCATATTTATCCGACCGAGCATCAATCGCTTGCAGATGAAATTGCAAGAAAGGGGTTGCTTATATCCGAGCAACGTCCTAAAAAACTTTCAAGTAAATATTTGTTTCCATTAAGAAACCGTATTATTGCCGGTATAAGTCAGGCAACACTTATTACTGAAGCAAGTATAAAAAGCGGAACAATTCATACAAAGGATTTTGCCCTAGAATATGGCAATGATGTTTATGCTGTGCCTGGAAATATAGACTCATCTAGCAGTGAACTGACAAATGAAGTTATAAAAACAGGGCAAGGCAAATGCGTAACTTGCGGGAAAGATATTCTTGATGATTATGAAATTAATTTAGATAAACAGGTTGTGCAAATTGAGTTGCAACCAGATGAAGAAAAAATTGTGAATCTTTTAAAAGATGGAATGAAGAAAATTGATTTTCTTACAAAAAATTCGGGTTTAGATATAAATAATTTCAATACTTGTTTGACAATGCTTGAAATTCGTGGGATAATATCTAGACTACCAGGCGGAACTATTGCCTTAAAATAATGGAGGATTGATTGAAACTTGTTATTATTGAGTCGCCAGCAAAACGAGAAGCATTAAAAAAATATTTAGGCGAAGGCTATGAAGTATTTGCGACAAAAGGTCATATTAGAGACCTTCCACAAAAAAGCCTCGCTATTGACATAAAAAATAATTTTGAACCAAAATATGAAATCTTGTCTGATAAAAAAGATCTTATTAGTGAATTAAAAAGAAAAGCAGAAAAAGCAGACTACGTTTATATCGCAACCGACCCAGATAGAGAAGGGGAAGCGATTTCTTGGCACGTGGCACATATTTTAGGCTATGATGGAGATAAGGCTTGCAGAATACAGTTTAACGAAATTTCAAAAAAGGCGGTTTCAAAAGCCTTGACCGAGCCAAGAAAAATAGATCTTAAACTGGTAGATGCTCAGCAGGCCAGACGGGTGCTTGATAGGCTTGTAGGTTATAAACTTTCACCTATCATTTGCAAGAAAATAGCACCAAAGTTAAGTGCGGGAAGGGTTCAATCGGTTGCGCTTAAACTTGTTGTTGACAGAGAAGTCGAAATTGAAAACTTTAAGCCAGAAGAATATTGGACTGTTCAAGCATTTTTGAAGAAGGGTGCAAGCGAAATCAAAGCAAATCTTGCAACTTTCAAAAAGAAAAAGTTTGTTCCTAAAAATAAAGAAGAAGTTGACCAAATGCTAAGTGTAATAAATGGCAAAGATTTTTCGGTTAAAGAAGTCAAAAAGGCGAAGACGAAATCTCACGCCCCAGCCCCATTTACAACAAGCACAATGCAACAAGATGCGTTAAATAAGCTTGGTATGAGCCTTGCAAAAACATCAGCATCGGCACAGCAATTGTATGAAGGTGTTG
The DNA here is from genome assembly GCA_015069325.1 of Clostridiales bacterium. Taxonomy (GTDB): domain Bacteria; phylum Bacillota; class Clostridia; order Christensenellales; family UBA1242; genus Caccovivens. The sequence goes on along the minus strand of SVIV01000002.1, from coordinate 85,778 downwards.
AAGTCAAAGGGGAAGGAAAAATTGCTCTTATTACATATATCAGAACTGACTCTGTTCGTGTGTCAACCGATGCTCAAAATGCTTGTTTGGCGTTTATTAACAATAAGTATGGCAAAGAGTTTGTTCCATCAAAGCCAAACATTTATCATACTAAAGATTCGGCTCAAGATGCGCACGAAGCGATTAGACCGATCACAATGGATATAACGCCAGAAATGGTCAAAGAAACACTTTCAACAGACAACTACAAACTTTATAAACTTATTTATGAACGCTTCCTTGCGAGCCAAATGAGTGATGCTGAGTATGCAAGCGTTACTGTTAACTTCGATTGTGAAGATTATGGTTTTAAAGTAAGTGGAAAGACAATGGAATTTCCTGGATATACAAAAGTATATAAGGAATTTGTTGAAGACGAAGGCAAAGAAGGGCTTGCGGGCAGGCTTCCTGTTATTGAAGAAGGCGAAACTCTTGCTTGCAATAAGATTGTGCCAGAGCAAAAATTTACTAAGCCGCCTACTAGATATACTGAAGCAACACTTGTCAAGGCTATGGAAGAAAAGGGCATAGGCAGACCAGCCACATATTCGGCAACAATTACCATTTTGTCAACTCGTAAATATACAGAAAAAGAAGGGAAATATCTTATCCCAACTGAACTGGGAAGAAAGATAACTACCTATTTAGATCAATTTTTTGCAGGAGTGATAAATGTTAAGTTTACTGCTCATATGGAAACAAGGCTAGATGATATTGCAAGTAAAGATGAAGATTGGAAGGAAGTCGTTGCATCTTTCTGGACAGGATTTGAAAAGCTGCTTATTCGTGCAGACGGAAGTAGTGTGTCTCTAAAAGAGCCACCAAAAGAAACAGATATCATATGTGAAAAATGTGGAAGCAAGATGCTTATAAGAAATGGTAGATTTGGAGAGTTTTTGGCTTGTTCAAATTTCCCCAAATGCAAAAATACAAGGCCTTTAAATGAAACAAAAAAAGTTTCAGGAAAATGCCCTGAATGTGGTGCAGATATGGTGGAACGTAAGAGTAAGAAAGGAAAAACATTCTACTCTTGTGATCGTTATCCAGAGTGCAAGTTTATGAGCTGGGATATTACTACAGGGGCAAAATGTCCAAAATGTCAAAGTCCAATTGTAGTTAAAGGCAAACTTACAAAATGCGGTAATGCAGACTGTGATTATAAGGAGAATAATGCTTAATCGAAATGTTGTTAATATAATAGGTGCGGGGGTTGCTGGCATTGAAGCAGCGTTGTTTTTGGCGGGGCACGATATCAAGGTGCATATATTTGATAATGGTAAGATGTATAGGGAAGACAAGATAAAGAAAAGATTGACAATTTCAGAAGAAATGTATACAAAGCTTCTGACGAAAGAGTTGAGTTTGCTTGGAAGCCCACTTGCGAAAAAGATAGATGAATTTGAAAAAAGTGGAGCAAAATGCTTAGATCAACTTCTTGTAAGTTATGGACTTAAGATGATTAATGATAATGAAAATATTGAAGTCTTTGAGGCAAGTGTAAAAACTGTCAATCCAATGGAACTTACTCTGATTGCATCTGGGCCATATACAGAAGATGCCCTTTACAATCATTTGATTGAAAAGTATGGCACATTAAAGTGTGTTCAGGCATTGCCTATCTATCCTATTATTGAAGACATAGATGAAGCGTATTTGTATCATAAAGAAGATAATACCTATTTGTTGGCAATTTCAGAAGAAGAATATGGTGTTTTTGTTAAAGAAGTGGTAAAACAGGCTGTTGACGAGAGGAAGTCTAGCGAAAATTTTAAGATTCAACAAAACACTATTGAAGATTTAGCACTTCATAATAAAGACAATCTTCGTTCATATGCGATGAAACCGCAGATAATGGACGGCTTGAAACCTTATGCAACACTTGTGCTAAAAAGGGTTGAATATGGTTTTGAAGTGCAACATTTATCTTCAGATCTTCCGCAAATTAGGCAATATAAAATTTTCAGCACGTTAAAAGCACTGCAACACTTCAAATTTGTTAAGGTGGCGGGCGTTTGTAAAGGTAAATTTATTAATCCTGTTTACACGACAACTCCATTTTGTCAAAGCAGGCAAGAGGAGAATGTTTTCTTTGCGGGCGGAATTTTAGGGCTTGATGGAAGTATAAACGGAATTGCCAGTGGAATGTGGACAGCAATGAATATTTTAAAAAGAATAGAAAATAAAAAAATGATAAAAGTGCCAATAGGTTGTGCTTTTGGTAAATTTATACAGAATCTTACAGGAGAATCGTCAACAAAAACCAGACCAATTATTGGTTATGATGAAATTATCAAAATAGATGCAGATGAGAATTTGGAAGAATTTGTCAAGGTGAGTTTTGATAAATCACTGTATGCGTTGGAACAATTTAAGGAGGAATACAAAAATGGAAAGTATGTTTAGGTCAACTACGATTTGCGGGGTAAAAAAAGATGGTAAAATTGCTCTTGCAGGCGATGGACAAGTTACTATGGGGCAATCAATCATATTTAAGTCAACTGCTCATAAGGTGAGAAGAATTTACAACGGAAATGTTGTGATTGGATTTGCTGGAGCGACAGCAGATGCATTTTCGCTTTGTGAAAAGTTTGAAAATATGTTAAACAAATTTTCAGGAAATCTTATGAGAAGTGCGGTTGAACTTGCGGGAATTTGGAGAAATGATAAAGCAAGACAATTAGATGCAATGATGATTGTTGCAGATAAAAATCTTCTTCTTGTCATAAGTGGGAATGGAGATGTAATTGAGCCTGATGAAGGTATTGTTGCAATTGGCTCTGGTGGGAATTATGCGCTTGCCGCAGCGAGAGCTTTAAAACAAAATACAGAATTATCTGCAAAAGAAATTGCTCAAAAAGCCCTTGAAATTGCAGGGCAAATTTGCGTATTTACAAATGAAAATATTACAGTAGAGGAGGTGTGAAATGAATTTATCACCAAGACAAATAGTAGAAGAATTAGATAAATATATTATTGGGCAGCCAAAAGCGAAAAGGGCAGTTGCTGTTGCACTTAGAAATAGATATAGAAGAAGTCGTCTTCCAAAAGAAATAAGAGATGAAATTACACCTAAAAATATTATAATGAAAGGGCCAACAGGTGTTGGTAAAACAGAAATTGCAAGAAGACTTGCTCGTCTTGTAAAGGCCCCATTTATAAAAATTGAAGCTACAAAATACACGGAAGTTGGTTATGTTGGCAGAGATGTTGAAAGTATGATTAGGGATTTAGTTGAAACAGCTGTGAGAATGGTAAAAGATGAAAAGGCTCACGAAGTTGAAGCTAAAGTTGCGCCACAAGTTGAAATTCGACTTATTGATGCTATTTGTGATAGCCGTAGAGCGAAAGATATTGCTGTAGATAGGACTCTTGTAACAGAAGAACTTAGAAGTGGCAAGATTGAAGATGAAGTCATTGAAATTAATGTTTTAGAACAACAAAAACCTATGCTTGCGATTGGAGGTCCTGAAATTAACTTAGGATCTATGTTTGATGGTATGATGCCACAAAAGCGCAAGAAAAGAAAGCTTTCAGTTGCTCGTGCTAGAGAAGTTTTGATTGCAGAAGAAAGCGAAAGAGTTATTGATAAAGACAATGTTTATGCAGAAGCGATTAGAAGAACTGAAGAAGAAGGAATAATTTTTATTGATGAAATTGATAAAATTATAGGCAAGGCAGGTGGCTCAAACAATCAAGATGTTTCAAGAGAGGGGGTGCAAAGAGATGTTCTTCCTATTGTTGAAGGAAGCACAGTTGCAACGAAGTATGGTAATGTAAAAACTGACTTTATTTTGTTTATTGCGTCTGGTGCGTTCCATCTTGCAAATATTGAAGATATGATTCCAGAACTTCAAGGTCGTTTCCCAATTAGGGTAGAACTTGACAATCTTACAAAAAATGATTTCAAGAAGATTTTGGCTGAAACCAAAAATTCAATTATTTTCCAATATACAAGTATTTTGAAAGTTGATAATATTGATTTGAAATTTACTGACGATGCGCTTGATGAAATTTCCGATATGGCAGAAAAAGAAAATGAAACAAGTGAAAATATTGGAGCGAGAAGACTTCATACAATTATAGAGCTTCTTCTTGAAGATATTTCATTTAATGCTTCAGGAGAACATCCATTGATGGAAGTTGTAATTGATCGCAATTATGTTCAAAATACATTCAAAGAGACAAACAAAAAGTTTGACCTTAAAAAATTTGTATTGTAGGTGAAGTATGGATAAAAGCAGAACTGAGCTTTTGATAGGAAGCGAAGGTCTAGAAAAAATTGCGTCCAAACATATTACTATTGTTGGTTGTGGCGGAGTAGGCGGTTATACTGCAATAATGCTTGCTCGTGCAGGGGTTGAAAACTTTACAATAATTGATTTTGATGTTGTATCTTCATCAAATGTGAATAGACAGATTATTGCGTTTGAAGACACGATTGGAAAGAGAAAGGTTGAGGTTTTGCAAGAAATGATGCAAAAAATCAATAAAAACATCAAAATTGAAGCCGTTTTTGACAAATTATCTAAAGAAAACATATCTTCGCTTGTCAAAGATACTGATTTGGTTGTTGATGCAATTGATATTGTTGAAGATAAAAAAGCACTAATAATTTATTGCAAAACGCACAATATAAATATAGTTTCTGCTATGGGGGCAGGTAATAGATGTGATATTCCTGTTTTTGAAGTTGTTGATATTTATAAAACATATAATGACGGACTTGCAAAAGTAATGCGAAAAGCATTGAAAGCAGCGGGAGTAAAAGATTTGACAGTTGTTACTTCTTTTTCAAAACCACAATCAATTTCAAATCCTGTAGGAAGCATCAGCTATTATCCAGCAATGTGTGGTTGCACAATTTCTGCGTGGATTGTTAATCAAATATTGGAGAGTAAAATATGAAAATTGTAAATGAAAAAGAGTTTAATGAAATTATCAAAGAAGGAGTTGCTTTAGTTGACTTTTATGCAACTTGGTGTGGGCCTTGCAGGATTATGGCAAATATTTTAGAAGATATTGATGAAGCAATCGGACAAGATATTAACATTATTAAAGTTGATGTTGACGAATGTCCGTCTCTTGCAAAGAAATTTGCTATTATGTCAATTCCGACGCTTCTTGTGTTTAAAGATGGAGATATGCAAGAAAAACACGTTGGCATTTGGGATAGTGAAGATTGCATAAATACAATTAAATCTTATTTATAAAATATACCGCAGTTGCGGTATATTTTTTATTTAAATCCTGCTTAAATTACACATTTCCCCATTTTTTGAAGATAATGGTTTAAATCGCTTGACAAAAAAATGGGGTGGGTGCTAAACTGATTTTGAAAAATAATTAGAGAAAAAAGTGTTGAATCAAGCATTTTTCAATAATATAATTTTTTAATAAAAAATAGTTAAAATAGGAGAAGAAATGGAAAAGCAAATTTCAAACAAAAAATTTAAAACTACTGTGCTTTCATTATGTCTTGGCTTTTTAATGGTTGTTGGTGCTGTGATTGGTGTATGGGCAGCAAGCACACAAAACTATAAAGCAGGATTTAATGTAAGTTACTCAGTAGGAGACAACGTAGCAGCAAAGGTCAGGACAGAGTATTATGTTCCAAATCAAGACAGTGATAGCGACGGCAAGGAAGATGGAGCTGTGGCTGTTACAACAAATGAAGAAGGTGAAACAGTAACAGATGAAAAAGGCTATGTGACTTTCAATGCAGGAGATGGCAATGAAGATGGCTCAGAAGTGTATATCGGTAATTTTAAATTATCTCCACAAACACCAAAAGCAGTTTTCTATTTCACAATTCATAACATTTTGGACGAAGGTTATGTAATGGTAGCGCCACTTCCAACAATAACTCAAAAGCAAAATATGAAGTTTAGAATGAAGTATTATAATACAACTTCATTTAGTGAAGCAACTTCAGCATCAACATTAAGTGATGATTTGTTTACAAACAAACAATATGAAAATGCTTCAGCACAAGGCTATAAAATTGTTAAAATTGAAGTTGAAGTATTAAATAAAAATGCAAGTGCAACAATTGCAGGGGATATTGGTTTTGACCTTTATTACCAAGATGAAGCTCAAAGCATTTCAACTTTAGATAGGACTAAATTCCATTCATATTTTGTTGATGAAGGCTTGGTGGAATATGAGTGGGGTTATGTTTCTGCAACGTTTGATTATGCACAAAAATATCCTACCTTTACAACAGGCGTAGATCTTTCAGAAGCAGGCGACGGAAGTATTTGGGCGTATAATGATGGAGAAATGGTTTATATTCTTTCAAATAAAACAATTGCACTTCCTGCAAATTGCGATAATTTGTTTAATTGTTACACGCCTATGGTTTATTATATAGAGGCTACACTATTTAATGCTGATGTATCTTTTGTGACTAATCCAGGCTCTATGTTTGATGGCTTGTCTGCCTTGCGCAACCTATACTGCTGGGATACTTCTTCTTGGACAGATATGTCATGTATCTTTTGTGATAATTACACTCTCACTGACTTTACAATTTTAGACACTTCAAATGTTACAAATATGTCGTGGATGTTTAATGGTTGTTATACTTATAGTTGGGAAGAAGGAGATTTTATTGTATTTGATTTATCTACTTTCGACACAAGAAATGTAACGAATTATCAGGGTATGTTTGATAATAGTTACTTTAGCGGTGAATATAATTTCAAAATTCTCGTAGGAGAGAATTGGACACTTGATATGTCAGATGCTGATTATGTTGGCGCTGAAGTGACAGTTGTTCGCATTTAAACTATAATTTATTAAAAATAAGTCAAATTTTGCAAAATTTATTGTATATATAATGAATTTTGTTTAATTTGGCTTTTTTATTTTGTCTGTATATTGACATTATTTGATTTTTTTGATAAAATATTTACACTAAAAAGGAGATATTATGGGAAGAAAAGTATATCTTGATTCGGCTGCAACAACTTATGTTTCAAGTGAAGTTATGGCAGAAATGCTTCCTTGCTTTAATGCAATTTATGGAAACAGCAATTCTGTGCATAGTTATGGTAGAGATGCACTTGCGATTGTTGATAGGGCAAGAGATAGAATAGCTCACGCAATAAATGCCGAAAAGGCAAACGAAATCTACTTTACATCTGGCGGAACCGAAGCTGACAACTGGGCAATTAAAGGCCTTGCATACGCAAATAAAGATAAGGGTAAACATATAATTACCAGTGTAATTGAACATCACGCAGTGTTGGATGCTTGTAAGGAACTTGAAAATGAAGGATATGAAGTGACATATGTGCCTGTTGATAAAACAGGACTTGTAAATATTGCAGAAATTATTCACGCAATCAGAAAGGACACCACAGTTATTTCAATAATGGCTGTAAACAACGAAGTGGGCACAATTCAAAACATCAAAACTATTGCTAAACTTGCCCACGACTATGGTATCATTTTCCATACCGATGCAGTTCAAGCAATGGGAGCAATCAAGCTTGATGTGAAAGATATGGAAATTGATGCTATGACAATTTCAGGACATAAGATTTATGGTCCTAAAGGCGTTGGTTGTTTGTATGTTAAAAACGGCATAAAAATTCAAAATCTTGTTGTTGGCGGAAGTCAAGAAAGGGGTAAGCGTGGAGGCACTTTAAATGTTCCTGCAATTGCTGGTTTTGGAAAAGCTGCTGAAATTGCAGTTCGAGATATGTCAATCAATCAACAAAAGATTAGGGCAGAAAGGGAATATTTCCTTAAAAATTTAAAAGAAAAAGTGCCATATATTCAAATAAATGGCCACCCATTCCAAAAAATCAATGGGATTGCTAACATTTCTTTTGAAATGGTAGATAAAGAATCGCTTCTTATGCTTCTAGATATGGAAGGTGTTGCTGTTAGCACAGGTTCAGCTTGCACTTCAAATGTTGTTGAAGAATCTTATGTTTTAAAAGCGATGAATGTTGAAAGTGAATTTTTAAATAGTGCAATCAGATTCTCATTTGGTAAAAATATTTCTAAATCAGATATAGACTATGTTGTTGAAGCAATAGTAAAATCTGTTGAAAAACTAAGGTCGTTTTCAGCACTTACTAAAGCGGGGAGGAGATAGTTATGTATAGCAAAAGAATTATGGAAAGATTTTCAAACCCAAACTATGCTGGTGGAATACGTGGTGGAGATGCGACGGGAAGGATAGAGTTGGGTGGTGAAGTTGTAAAGATTTATATAAGTGTTGATGAAAGCGGGGAAATTACAACTGCTAGATTTAAAGCGTGCGGTAGTGTTTGCACAATTGTTGCTTGTGATATTGCTTGCGAACTCATTGAAGGAAAAACTCTTGCAGATGCATTGGCTTTATCTTCCAACGATATTTTAGCAGAAATGGAAGAAATTCCTGAAAGAAAACATTTATCTTTACAAATTGCTCAAGATGCTGTGAAACTTGCAGTTGAAGATTATTACGAGAAAAAAGCAAAAGAAAACAAGAAAAAATAATGCAACAATTGTTGCATTTTTTTGTTTATTAATGTATAAAACAACATATTAAAGCCAAACTATTGATAGGGGGGGAATATGAAAGAAACAATGATGATGCTTGGTTTTGGTATGGGGCTTATTACAGGTGCAATGCTATATAAATATTGCCAAGGTGCAAAGAAACTTGTTGATAAGGGCGAAGAAGCGGTTATTGGCAAAGTTGAAGAGATTGAAAAGCAGGCAAGTAATGCTATAAAAAAAGCAGAAGTTAAAATGCAAGAAAAACAGGAAAAAGTAAAAAATTCATAAAACGCAGATTTCTGCGTTTTTTTATTAAAAAAGGATAGCAAACGCTATCCTAAAATTTTCAAAAGCCGAGCATCTTGACTTGATAAGAAATTACCAACTGCCTCAAATAAATTAAGCTCCACCAAAGCCACCTTATGGCACATCAAAGTGTCCCCTTAATGATGCTTCCGTCAGGACCTGACATAGTTCAAGGATTTTGATTGCATAAGACCTTGATTTCAACACCTAAAATATTTGCACATATTTGACAATATCAAACCGCATCAAGCATTCAACCCCACTGTAGCGGATTGTGGGTAACAGAGCACCGCTAACTCTCCGTCTAGCTCGACATCATTATTTTAACACAGTTTTGCACTTTTTGCAATAATTTTTAATAAAATATTTGCAATAGTTTGTAACTATTTGTATTTTTATGTTATACTAACTTAAATTAATGTGGTAAGGGGGCTGTTTTGGCAAAGAAAACGATTGAAGAAAAAAGTAATGCAGCAAGATTTATAGAAGCGTTTAATAATATTGATTATGCATTAAAAGCACGATACAACTTAAATAGGGCGATGGGGTTTTCTGATTTGATAAGAAAAAGTGCGGCTATCAACTATATTGTGAGAAAGTATGAAGATGATTTGGTTGATTATGGCAGGCTTAGAAATGCAATTGTGCATAGCAGTAATGAAGATTATGTTATTGCAGAGCCACATTTAGAAGTTGTTGAGCATATCGAACATATTGAAAGGCTTCTCACAACACCACCAAAAGCCATTGAATGTGTTGGGAGAAGAGATGTTTTGTTGACAACTGCTGAAAAAAGTATGCGAGAAGTGATTAAAATTATGGCAAGTTCAAATTACAGCAACATTCCTGTTTATAAAGGAGATACCCTTATAGGGATAGCGAATGGGCAAAAAATACTTGATTGTTTTGGGGACTTTTTAGTTGCAGGTGGGAAAGAAGCATCATTTTTGGATAATGTTCAAATAGAAGATATGCTTACTTCTATTAAAAACAGTCAATATTATACTGTTAGGGAAGCAGCTTGCACAGTCGAAGATGCTCTTACTGAATTTAATAATAATCGTAAACTTTTGGCAATCCTTTTCACAAAAAATGGTAAAGTTAATGAAAAACCACTAGGGATTATGACAGGTGCAGATGTTGTTGATGCTCAGAAAATCATAGAGCAATTTTAATAATTTAGAAAATACTTGACAAAATAAAAAAAATACTTTAAAATATAATTAGTTTTAAAAATGCGAAGATGAAAGACAAGGTCTTTTGATGGGACTTTCAGAGAGTTATCGGGTGGTGTGAGATAACAGCGAAGTTAAAAGATTATCACTTTCGGAGTTGCAAAGATGAAAAATAGTAATCTTTGCCGGGACTTCCCGTAACAGAAGGGGCGGTTGTTTGACTGCTGAAGAAAGACTACAAGTGGTTTATAAAGCCGTATTAGGTTCTTGTATCTTAATATGGCTTTTTTGTTTTCTTTGCATAAAAAAGGAGAGAGGAAATGTATAATAAAGTTGATACGAAATTAGACTTCTTGAAAAATGAAGATAAAATCCTTGAATTCTGGGAAAAGAATGATATCGTAAACAAAGGATTAAAATTAAACGAAGGAAGCGATAAAACATATACTTTGTATGATGGTCCGCCAACGGCAAACGGAAAGCCACACATTGGCCACCTTTTAACTCGTGTTATGAAAGATATAATTCCAAGATACAAGTCTATGCAAGGGCATTATATTTATCGTAAAGCGGGTTGGGATACTCACGGCCTTCCTGTAGAAGTTGAAATTGAAAAGAAACTTGGCCTTAATGGTAAGCAAGATATCGAAAAATATGGTGTAGATAAGTTTATTGAACTTTGTCGCAATTCTGTTTGGGAATACAAAGGAATGTGGGAAAAGTTTACTAAACGTATTGGTTATTGGGTTGATATGGATAATCCATACATTACATATGATAACAACTATATTGAGTCAATTTTCTGGTCTTTAAAAGAAATGGATAAAAAAGGACTTATCTATAAAGGACATAAAATTAGCCCTTACTGCCCAAGATGCGGAACTACTCTTTCAAAAATGGAAGTTGAAAATGGAGACAACTACAAAATTTTAAAAGAAAATTCTGTGTTTGTTAAGTTTAAAAGTTTGGAAGAAGAAAATACATATTTTATTGTTTGGACAACTACACCTTGGACACTTCCATCAAATGTGGCACTTTGTATGAATCCACAAGAAACATATGTTAAACTTGTTTCAAATGGTGTAAACTATATTATGCTTGAAAAGCTTGTTACAACGCTTTTTGAAGAAGGCTCTTATGAAATTATTTCAAGAAAACAAGGCAAAGAATATGAATATCATAAATACGCACCACTTTTTGATTATGTTAAAGATGAAGTTAAAAAGGGATACTTCGTTGTTGTTGATGATTATGTAACAACAGAAGACGGAACAGGCATTGTTCATATCGCGCCTGCGTTTGGTGAAGATGATAACAAGGTTTGCAGAAAATATGATATAGATTTTGTTCAACTTGTTGATGAAGCTGGCAATATGAGTGATAAAACAGACTTTGCTGGTATGTTTGTTAAAAAAGCAGATAAATATGTAATTGAAAAGCTTGAAAATGAAGGCAAAATGTTTAAAGTTTTACCTTTCGAGCACTCTTATCCACATTGTTGGCGTTGTAAGAGCCCACTGCTTTACTATGCAAAAGAAGCTTGGTTTATTAAAACAACTGCAATAAAAGAGCAAATGGTTGAAAACAATAATGGTGTTTATTGGTGTCCAGATCATATTAAAGCAGGTAGAATGGGAAATTTCCTTGCAAATAATATTGATTGGGGAATTTCAAGAAATAGATATTGGGGAACACCACTTCCTTTCTGGACTTGTGAATGTGGACATATTCACGTTATGGGAAGTTGGGACGAAATTGAAAAACTTACTGGCACAAGACCAAAAGATTTGCATAAGCCACATCTCGATCCGCTTACTTTCCCTTGTCCAAAATGCGGAAAGACAATGAGAAGAACTCCTGAAGTTATGGACTGCTGGTTTGATAGCGGTGCTATGCCTTTTGCACAATATCATTATCCTTTTGAAAATAAGGAAAAATTTGAAAAATCCTTCCCTGCAGATTATATTAGTGAAGCGATTGATCAAACAAGAGGTTGGTTCTATACTCTTCAGGCGGTTAATACTGCAATATTTGGAAAGAGCCCATATAAATCTTGCAATCTTTTAGGATTGGTATTAGATAAAAACGGTCTTAAAATGTCTAAATCTCTTGGAAATGGAATTGATCCTTGGTCAGTTTTAGACAAAGAAGGTGCTGACGGATTGAGATGGTATTTCTATAATAACTGCGTTGCAGGGCAAGGAATTGCATTCAACGAAGATAATTTGGTTGAGCTTCAACGTAAATTTATGGGCACACTTTGGAACGTATATGCATTCTATGTGCTTTATGCAGAAATTGACAAAATCGATCCAACAAAATATGATTTGAAAAAATGCAAACTTTCTTTCCTTGATAGATGGCTTCTTTCAGAATACAATGCTCTTGTAAAATTTGTTACGGAGAGTTTGGATAAACTTGATATGCTTTCAGCATCAAGAGAAATCACAAACTTTGTGGATAAACTTTCAAACTGGTATATTCGTCGTTCAAGAGAAAGATTCTGGGGCAGCGAAGAAAGTGATGACAAAATTGCAGCTTATAAAACTTTGTATGAAGTTCTTACAAGTCTTTCAAGATTGTTGGCACCATTCCTTCCATTTATTTCAGAAGAAATCTATCAAAATCTTGTTCGCAATCTTGATGCAAATGCGCCTGAAAGTGTTCACTTTGCATCATATCCAAAGGCTGATGAAAGTATGATTGATAAGGCCCTTAATGAAGGTATGAATGAAGTGCTTGAAATTGTAAACTTAGGGCGTTCTTGCAGAAGTGCAAGCAATGTAAAAAATCGTCAACCTCTTTCAAAGGTTATGATTTGCTGTGCAAATGAACTGAAACTTGACGATGAACTTAAAGCATTAATTGAAGATGAACTTAATGTTGAACAAGTTGAAATATTAAAAGATGCAGATGAGTATGTTTCATATGAATTAAAACCACAACTTAAAACTCTTGGGCCAAAGTATGGTAAACAACTTGGCGGAATCAGAGAGTATTTGGTAAAAGTTAATCCTGTTGAAGCTGTAAATACTGTTAGAAAAGGCGAAAAACTTGCTTTTGAAGTGGCGGGAGTTAACGTTGAAATAGGGGAAGAAGATTTGCTTATTGCACTTAAAAATAAGGAAGGATATTCTTCTGAAACAAACGGGACTTTAACTGTTGTGCTTGATACAAATTTGACTGAAGAACTTTTAGAAAAAGGCCTTGTAAATGAATTTGTAAGCAAAGTGCAAAACTTAAGAAAAGATAGCGGACTTGAAGTCGTAAATCATATTTCGCTTGAAATCGGTGGCGATGAAAAAGCAGTGCAAATTTTAATGGAAAGACAAGGAGAATTTGTTAAAACTCTTCTTGCAGATAGCTTTAAACAAGGAAGTGCAGGGGAATTTAACACTTCGTTGACATTTAACAATATGACTGTTAATGTTTATATGCAAAAAGTATAATAAAAAAGATGCTTAAATCAGCATCTTTTTTTATTATTTAATTAAACTGTCTAAATAATCTTTTGTTTCGTTGTATTGTTGTGAGTAGTCTGGTTGTTTCTTTGTTTCTTTTTTTTCATTATTGATAGTTTTTCTTGTTTTAATTTTTCTTGTCAATAGGGTGCTTGCTTTTTTGTGTTTGTGTTCAATATAACTAAAATCGTGCTCTATTTCCCGTTTTACTTTTGATTTGCTGACCTTTTGGCCTTTCTGAAACAATTCCTTTGCTCTTGCTTGTTGCCTACGAATAAGTTCTTTTTTTACACCTTCACAAAATATTTCATCTGCAAAGCATATTAAATCAATATCTTTAAGCGAAATTTCTTCAATGAAAAATTTATAAAATATTTTTCCGCTTCTTGTTTCGTTATCGGTCAGCCTGCCAAGCAAATCACGACATTTTGTTGTTTTAAAAGTAGGGCATACATCAGCAAAGCCTTTATAATATCCGCAAGCATACCAAAAATGTTGGCTTTCTGTTCCGTCAATGTCTATATAGAAAGAGCTTTTTTGGTTGTTGTATAGTATCGGCATTTCGCTGTTTTTCATCAGTTCTCCTTATAAAGCAAATCCATCTAGGAAAGTCATGGTATCTTCATATTCATCTTCACCAGAATTCTTGTTTTTGTATATTTCATCTATTTCAGCATTAGATTGAGCTATTTCTAAAGCAAGTGAGTGTTTAAGGTCAATTTCTTTAAATGTTTTTTCTATGGCTTTTTCAAAATCCTTTTTATTAACAGGAATTCCTGAATTATATCGTTCCTTAGCAAGAGTCTTTGCTTTTTGCAAGATTTGTTGTTTTACCCCTATACAAAACAAGTTATCGGAAAAATGATCTAAAAACAATGATTCGTATGGAATTTCTCCAAGTATGTATTGAAAAAATTGTTCTCCACTTTTAGTCTTTTCATTTGTTATTCTTCCAAGCAAATCTATGTATTGCAATTCTGAATCTTTAGTTTTTCTTACCTTGGCAAAACCATCTTGATAAAAGCTGGCTTCATAAAAACGTTCGCTTTCCTGACCATTCATTACAAAGTAATATTCGTGTTTTTCCTTATTGCAAACAAAACCAATCTCATAATAATTCATATTATTTCTCCTTATAAACTTTCAAGATAATCTAATGTTTCGTCAAAAGCCTGTTGTTTAATTATTTTTTTATTTTCATCTTGTTTGAGTTTTTTTGCAAGCTCTTTTTCGGCCCTTTCCTTTGCTTTAATCATAGCAAGCCCAACGATTCTTTTTGTTTCAATTGCTTCAAAGTTGTTTTCAATATCTTGCTGATATTGATTTTTGCTTAACACTTTTCCCTCGTTAAATTCAACTCTTGCTTGAATTTTTGCTTTCAATATAAGTGCGTCCTTGATTCCTGTATAAAAGATGTCATCTGCAAAATGTAAAGGGGCAATATCTTCGATTTCCAGTTGACTGCATATGTATTTGAAGAAGATGTTTCCGCTTTCCGATTTTTCATTTGTGATTCTTCCAAGCAAATCCCTGTATTGATCGTCATCTTCAGCTGATTTTTTTACGATAGCAAATCCGTCAACATATTGATGTGCCTTTACAAAACATTCGCTTTTATTTTGTCTATAATCTTCATACCAAAAACTGTTGCGAGCGGAGATGCCGTCAAGTTTTGGTTTTATGAAGTGGTAAATATTTGCATTAATCATTATACATTCTCCAAGTAGTCAAGCGTTTCTGTTAAGGATTGCTTCCTTAAGTTTTCCTTTGTAGATTGTTCTTGCTCTTGTAAGAGATTTTTTTGTTTTTCTTTTTCTGCTTTAAGTAATTGACGTTTTTCGCACTTTAATGCTTCAGTGTGCATTCTTTCAATAAATGCAAATTGTTTGTTTAAAATTTTGGCGTAATTTTCTTTATCAAGAGTGCAACCAGATTTATATTCATTGAGGGCTTTTTTCTTTAGTTTTTCAACAATTTGTTTTTTGATTCCTTCACAAAAAATAGTGTCTGAAAAATGAATTAAAGGTATATCTTCAAGAACAACTTGATCTAAACAGAAATTGTAAAAGCAGATTCCGCTGGAAGTAGGTTTATCGCTAAGCCTTCCAAGTAAATCCCTATATTGAGATTTATCGTTTTTTGATTTGTGAACAATTGCAAAGCCCAATTTATAGTCCGTTGCAGATTGAAAAAGTTCGCTTTTATTTCCGTTTTCGTCTAAGAAGAAAAATTGACTTGCTATTCCATATCTAATTAATTTTTTCATAGTTATTCCTTTGTAAATGTTATTTATTATTTTCAGTTGCAGCTATCAAGAGTTTTATTCCTAATTCTCTTTTTTCGTCGCAACGTTGAATTTGATAGTGAGCTAAAGGTTTTGCTCTTTCAACCATAATCATTTTTACAACGTTATAGAATTTATCATTTACAAAATATTCAGGCTTTAGTGCTTCGAATGCAAGATTTTGTCTCCAAAATTCATAGAAGTCTTTGCCCACTTGTGTTTTCTTTAAAGAGAGATTGCCAAGCATATCTCTAAATTGAAAAGATGTTTTGTTTGAAGTTGTTTTGACCAAGCTAAATCCGCCAGCATAAACTGTTGCGTTTACGAATCCGTCGCTGATAGAACCATCAATGTCCATATAGTAATATTTGTTGTCCTTTTTAACAAGCTTTGGAATGATTGTATTCCCATTCCCGTTGTTTCTGTAATTAAGTGCCATAAATTTTTCTCCTTTTTTAAATAATTTATTATATAATCAATTATATAATAATGGGTAAATTTTGTCAATAGTGGTTTTTTAAAAATATCTATTTTTTTATTATTTATAATTGAATTTTGTTTCAAAATATGATATATTATTTTACATAGGAGAATGGAATGAAAATTGCAAAGGATTGGGAAGATTACAGAGTAATTGCTACTGGTGATGGGGAAAAGTTGGAAAAATGGGGTAAATACACTTTATTAAGACCTGACCCACAAGTTATTTGGCATAGTGGAATCAAAATGTCTGCTTACAAAGGGCTTGATGGACATTATATTCGTTCAAATTCAGGTGGTGGTCAATGGAAATTTCTTTCACGTGTTCCGGAAGAGTGGAAGATTTCGTGGAATGGAATAAATTTTATTATTAAACCAATGGGCTTTAAGCATACTGGGCTTTTTCCGGAACAGGCAGTAAACTGGAATGATATGACAAAAGCCATCAAAGATAGTGGAAGAGAAATTAAGGTTTTAAACCTTTTTGCTTATACTGGTGGTGCGAGCGTTGTTTGTGCAAAAGCAGGGGCAAAAGTTACTCACGTTGACGCAAGCAAAGGTATGGTTGAAAGGGCAAAAGAAAATGCTCTTGCAAACGGAATAGATAACATTCGTTATATCATCGATGACTGTAAAAAATTTATAGAAAGAGAAATCAGAAGGGGTAATCGTTATGACGCAATCATTATGGATCCACCTAGTTATGGTAGGGGGACAAATGGTGAAATGTGGAAGCTTGAAGACAACCTGTTTGATTTTGTGAAGCTTACAAAAGAAGTTCTTTCAGATGATCCGTTATTTGTGTTGATATCATCTTATACGACCGGGCTTCAAGCAAGTGTTCTTTCAAATATACTGACTCTTGTGTTTGGCGAAGGTGGTATTGATGCTGACGAAATAGGGCTTCCTACTGATGAAAAAATTGTGCTTCCTTGTGGGGCAAGGGGATTGAAATTATGGAAAAATTAAATGTTTTATATGAAGATAATCACATTATAGTTGTGGTAAAACCGCATAATGTGCCAACTCAAGAAGATGAATCTGGCGATAAAGATATGCTTACAATGGTTAAGGAATATGTTAAGGAAAAATATAATAAAGAAGGAGAAGCGTTCATTGGGCTTGTCCATAGGCTTGATCGTCCAACAGGTGGAGTAATGGTTTTTGCTCGCACGTCAAAAGCAGCAGGAAGACTTTGTGAGCAATTTAAGGAGAAGACAATGAATAAAGTTTATTATGCTGTTACTTCAAAAGTTCCACAGGCGAAGCAAGACCATCTTGTGCATAATTTAAAGAAGGATGAAAAAGAAAATATTGTAAAAATAGTGCCAATTTCAGAAAAAAACTCAAAAAAAGCAGAGCTTGACTATAAAGTGCTTCAAATCGAAGGAGAAGATGCTCTCTTAGAAGTAAAGCCACTTACTGGTAGGGGGCATCAAATCAGGGTTCAACTTGCAGGAATTAATTGTCCGTTGTATGGGGATAATAAATACGGAAAAGAAAAAACAAGAGCATCAAAGACTCTTGGGTTATGGGCTGGCCGTCTAGAATTTACGCATCCAACAACAAAACAAAAAATGACTTTTGCGTGTCCACCGGACAGCGATAAAAAGCCTTGGTCAAATTTTTATATTGACAAGTATTTTCTTAGATAGGAGAATTAATGAAATTAAGATCAGAAATTGAAGGGCAATATAAATGGGATTTGTCTCCCCTTTGTGAAAATGACGAAATGTTTTATCAAAGGCTTGAAAAAATAAAAGGGCAGTTGCCTAAATTTCAAGAGTATAAAGGTAAGCTTAATGATAAAGATGTTCTTTGGGATTATCTTTGTTTTGACGAAAAGGTTTCAAATGAAATTGAAAGTATTTATCAGTATTGCAGTTTAAAGTCTTGTGAAGTTTTAAGTGATAATTCGGCAAATGAAATGTGTGAAACTATTTCAAATGTGTTTAGTCAGTTTTCTTATGATACTGCTTTTATTACTAGCGAACTTCATTCTCTTTCAGATGAATTTTTAGACGATATAATTGCTGATGAAAAATTTAAAAATTATGATAAAATGTTTAAAGACATTAAAGAGGAAAAGAAACACATTTTGTCTGAGAAAGAAGAACAGCTTCTTGCAGGAATGGATTTCTTGGGTGGTTTTTCCGAGAATATGGAAAAACTTTCTGACGTTGATCTGAGCTTTGGGGAAATAGAAAATTCTTTGGGAGAGAAATATCCCTTGAGTCATTCTCTTTATGGGAAGTATGTTCGAAGTCAGGATCGAGCGTTGCGAAAAAATGCAATGATTGCTTTGAACGGGCAGTTTGGTAAGCATATAAATATGCTTGCTTCAAATTATATAAGTGAAGTGAAAGCGAATTGTTATTTTTCTAAAATCAGAAAATATAGTAGTGCGCTTGAGTCTGCTTTGGAAAATGAAGAAGTAGAGCCAAAAGTTTACCATACGTTGATTGATATGGTCGAGAAAAATTTGCCGCTATTGTTTGATTATTTTAAATTTAAACAAAAAGAAATGAAGCTTGATGATTTTTATATTTATGATACGCAAGCTCAGTTTATTGAAGATGCTGAAAACAAAGAATATACTTTTGATGAAGCTATTGAAATAATCAAAAAAGCAGTTGCTCCATTGGGCGAAGAGTATGTTTGTTTGGTGCAACAAGCGAAAGATGAAAGATGGATTGATATCTATCCAAATAAAGATAAAAGATCTGGTGCATTTGCAAGTTCAATTTATCGGTCTCACCCATATGTTCTTACAAATTTTGAAGGGGAACTTGATGACGTGTTTACATTGGCGCACGAACTAGGGCATGCAATGCATTATCATTATTCAAGTTTAAGTCAACCAAAATCTAAAGCAAGTTATACAATATTCTTGGCGGAGATTGCTAGTATAACGAATGAGATGTTGCTTGCAAATTATTTACTTAATAATTCTAAAACTATGTTGGAGAAAAAAGCCATATACAACAAAATTTTTGATGATGTAAAAAGCACTATTTTTCGCCAAACGATGTTTGCTGAATTCGAAGAAAAAGCACACTCTCTTCACGAAAAAGGTGTGCCGCTTACAAAGGATAAACTTTGCAATGAATATTATAAATTAGTTGAAAAATATTTTGGCAAAGATGTTAAACTGATAGATGAAATAAAATATGAATGGGCAAGAATACCACATTTTTTCACCGCGTTTTATGTTTACAAATATGCCACTGGGATGATATGTGCGATAAGTTTTGTAAACAGAATCTTGTCAAATGAGAAAGGTGCAGTGGAGGATTATTTTAAGTTTTTGTCTGCTGGTGGCAAAGATACACCGATGGCTATTTTGAAAGAATCTGGTTGCGATGTGACTCTAGAATCGACTTTTGAAAAATGCTTCGACTATTTAAAAAATATACTAAAACGGTGGAAAAACACATAAAAATTAAGAAAAAATTGATTTTTTAATCATTTTTATCTAAATTACCTAAAATCGCCGATATTTCGTCGGTGATTTTTTGTGCTTCGGTTGGATTTTGATGTTCGCACATAATTCTAATTTTGTTCTCTGTTCCGCTGGCTCGCACAACGATGCGACCGCTCGTTTGAATGACGTTTTCTTTCTCAGAAAGGTATTTTTGCAGTGGGGGTGAAGATAATATTTTTTGTTTATCTGAAACGGATACATTTTTGCAAACTTGCGGAAATTTTTTAAATGTTGTCATTTGCGATAATTTTGTTTGATTTGTTTTTAGGTGTTGTGCAATTGAGAGTGCAGTTAATATGCCATCGCCTGAATTAGAGAATTGTGAATTGATGATATGTCCACACGTTTCTCCGCCTAAAAAGGCGCTTTGTTTTTGCATCATCAAACGGACATTTTTGTCGCCAACGTCAGCCCTAAAAAATTCTATATTTTTTTCTTTTAAAGCGAGTTCGAGTCCCTTGTTTGATGTGATTGTTCCGACGACTTTTGGGGCTTTAAATTGATCGCTTAAAAGAAATAAAATGTCGTCTCCATCAAGAATTTTTCCTTTTTCATCACAAGCGATAATTCTATCCCCATCTCCATCAAAAGAGAAGCCTATATCACAGTTGAGTTTTGTTGTGAGATTTGAGATTTTTTCAGGGAAGAGTGCCCCGCAGTTTTTGTTAATTTTTTTACCATTTGTTGACGTGTTGATTGCCAAAACTGTGGCTCTGCATTTAGTAAAAAGTTCTTTTGCGAGTTTACTTGTTGCTCCGTTTGCGCAATCTACAGCTACTTTTAAACCAGACAAATTATTGAAGTGCGAATAGACTTCATTTTTATATAATTTGATAAGTTTTGGTTTGTAAAAATATTTTCCTAACCTTGATATTTTTTCTGTGGGGTAAATTAAATTTTTTTCGATTGAAGATTCTTCGATTTCGTCTAATTTGCATCCTTCGCGATTGAATATCTTAATCCCGTTATGGTTGCTTGGGTTGTGGCTGGCGCTAATCACAACGCCATAATCAAAGTTAAGCTTTTTTGTCAGGTATGAGATGACTGGAGTAGGGGTGATTCCAACGTCGATTATATCTATGCCGTAAGATAAAACTCCACTTACAAAACCGTGCAATAAAACATCGCCGCTGGCTCTTGTATCTCGTCCAATTAATATTTTTTTGCGGTTTTTGCACAGTTTTGCAATAGAATTTCCTAAATTATATGCAATTTTAGGGTTTATGTCTTTTCCGTATTGTCCGCGAATTCCGTCTGTTCCAAAATAAATTCCCATATGTTTCACCAATATTTTTTAGCCGCATTTGGCTTGCTTTCTTGTTTTGCTCTGCCAATAACAAAGTCGGCTTGTTTGCAATCTTTTGTAATTGTTGTGCCTGCGCAAATATAGCAATCGTTTTCGATGGTGACTGGTGCGATGATATTGCAGTTGCTTCCTATAAAAACGTGATCGCCGACAGTTGTTTTGTGTTTAGTTTTGCCATCATAATTTGCGAAAATTACACCACAGCCTATATTGCAATTTTTGCCAATTTCGCAGTCGCCAACATAAGCTAGATGGCTGATTTTGGTTCCTTCTTTAAGCAAGCTGTTTTTTATTTCAACAAAATTTCCAATTTTGCAATTTGATTTTATAATGCTGTTGGGTCTTAGTCTTGCAAATGGACCAATATTAACATTGTTTTCAATTGTGCTTTCTTCAATAACACTATTATGTATTTTACAGTTTGTTCCTATAGTGCTGTTTACAATTGTGTTGCCGGGCAAAATTATAGTATTATCACCAATATTAACATTTCCTTCGATATGGTTGTTTTCATAAATGACAACATCTTTGCCCAAAGTTACATTTTTTCCAATATAACAAGTTTTTTTGTTTAAAAATTTAGCCATTTTATTTTCTCCATTTTACTTTATATGTGCGGTGTAATTTCTGTGTTACAAGACAGTAAAAAAGTTTTATAGTAAAATTTAGAGTAATAAGTTTAAAAATATTTGCAAAATAGAATAAAGTATGATATTATTATTGTGTAAATAAAATTATTCTGCAGGCATAGTTTAGTGGTAAAATAAACGCTTCCCAAGCGTTGGTTGCGGGTCCGATTCCCGTTGCCTGCTCCATATTGTTTTTTCGGGAATTCTTTCGGTATATACTAGTCTCTTTTATCTTGTAAATTTCATCATAGATAAAGTTCGAAAAAGAAAATTAAAAAAGGGGTAAGCATATTAAAAAAGAGACATAATGTAAAAAAATATGTCAAATTTCTTGTGTTATTTTAAAAATTATATTATAATTTATTGTAGGAGGAAAGAAATATGGCAAAATCAAGAAAAGATTACTTTGGACTTGGAAAACTTATTAGTATCATTCTTGCAATCATTCCTGTGACTGCTTGGATTTTAGGTGCTCTCACAAGATTCAAAGAAGGCAAACTTGTAGCTGGCATTATTCGTATCATCGGATTAGGCGTTATCCTATGGGTAATTGATCTTGTGCTTATGATTAAAGATGGCAAAATTTTGCGTTTGCTTAATATGTAATAAAAAAGAAACCACTAGGAAACTAGTGGTTTTTTTGTTTGTCTTTTATCAAAACGTCTTAAACATATTTTAAAGAGTTCTCCAAGAATAAATATTGAAAGCGAAACTCCTAATAAAATTAGTAATGTATCATATGGGATAGTTGTAAGTTCTAACAGGTGGCTTAAACTGTCAACTTCCATAAATAAAATTTGAAGTCCAATTGAACCTAGTGTAGAGAATGCGAAAAACCAATTTGAGAATATGTTAATTTTAAAAATTGATTGTTTTTCGCTTCTGCAATTAAATGCGTGCCAATTTTGTAAGAATACCATAAGCGTCATAACGAGAGAGCGGGATATGTCAATTGGTTGGGTATTGATTAAAAACAGCCAACATATAAATACAACAATTCCTATGATTCCGCCCATTACGCTAGATTCAAAGGCCATAGATTTACTGAATAAAGATTCTTTTGTGGAGCGCGGTTTGTCTTGCATTATGCTTGGCTCTGCTTTTTCAAAAGACAGGGCAATATCTTGCAATCCATTTGTGACTATGTTTAACCATAAAAGTTGAATAGCGAGCAGGGGGGTTGCTGTCCCAAATACTAAGGCTAGAATGAAAAATAGGACTTCTGCGATTGAGCCTGAAAGCAAAAAGTAAGTTGTTTTTCTTATATTTGAATAGGCTGTTCTTCCTTCTTTTATTCCGCTGACTATTGAGTTGAAATTGTCGTCGAGAATAATCATATCGGCGGTTTCTTTGCTTACATCGGTGCCAGAGCCCATCGCAATGCCAATATGGGCGGATTTAATGGCAGGTGAGTCGTTTACTCCGTCGCCGGTTACTGCTACAAACTCGCCTTGTCTTTTCAGTGATTCAACGATGTGCAATTTGTCAGTAGGAGTAACTCTTGAGAATACGGTTTTCCCTTTAATGAAAGTATCGAACTCAGATTCTGATTTATTAAAATAATATTCAACATCTTGTCCTGTTGCGATTTGGGTGTCGTTCTGTGCGATGTCAATATCTTTTGCAATAGATAATGCAGTTAGTGGGTGATCGCCGGTAATCATTATGACTTTTATGCCTGCGCTTTTGCAATTTTGTATTGCATCTTTAGATTCAGGGCGTATTGGGTCGATAAAGCCCACAAGACCAAGTAAAGTTAGGTTTGAAATATTGTCTTCGTTAAAAGAAGATTTCTTGATTTCTCCGCTTGCCAGTGCGATTACGCGGTAGCCACGCTTAGCAAGTAATTCGTTTTGTTTTAATATTTTTTCTTTGTTTATTGCTGTTTTTTCTCCATTTATTTGCATAAAATTTGAAAATTCTAAAACCTTTTCAATGCTACCTTTGATGGAACATTGTTTCTTGCCGTCTTGTTCAAAGAAAATTGCGGAATATTGGTTTTCTGATTCATATGGAATTTGACCAAGCATTGCAATACCTTTTTTTGAGCAATGAGCTTTCTTTGCTAGTGCTTTAAATGCAATATCAATAGAATCGCCGAAGTATTCAACTTTGCCATCTTTTTCTTTGAATGTTGATTCGTTGTTGATTTCGCCCATTAAGGCGATTTGTTTTATGTGAGGTAGTTTTGTTGTATCGTTGCATATGATTTTGCCGTTTGAGTTGTATCCGTTTCCCGAAACAGCAAATTCACTATCATCTGGAAGCATAATTATTTTTGCGGTTTGTTCATTTAGGGTAAGAGTTCCTGTTTTGTCAGTCGCTATTACTGTGCAACTTCCTAAACTTTCGACTGCATTGAGATTTTTTACTATGACATTATTTTTGCTCATTCGGTTTGAAGAAATTGTCAGTGCCATTGTTACCGCTAGTGGCAAGCCTTCGGGCATTGCGGAAACAGCAAGAGCGATTACGCATATAAATATGTCTTTAAAAGGGTTGCCCTGAATAGTCATAATAACAAACACAGTTACAGCAATTGCTGCAATGGCAACGCTAATTTGTTTTGAAAATTTGTTTATTCGAATAGTAAGTGGTGATTTTTGTTCTTTAACTGTTGAAAGTGTTGTTGCGATTTTCCCTAATTCTGTATTTTCGCCAATGTCAACTACTACGCAAGTTGCTCGTCCAGTGATTACCGAACTTCCCGAAAACACCATATTTTTTCTATCACCTAGCGCGCAGTTTTCTTTTAAAATGCAGTCTTCTTTAATTGCGTTTAGGCTTTCTCCGGTAAGAAGTGCTTCATCGACAGTAAAATTATTGCAAGAAAGGATTCTCATATCTGCAGGTATTTTGTCTCCGCTTTCTAGATATACAATGTCGCCTACAGTAAGTTCTTGTGAGTCTATGGAAGATTTTTCTCCGTTTCGCAATACTTTGGCGTTGACTTTAATCATATTTGCAAGTGAATTTGCTACATTTTGAGCTCGTTTAGACTGAATTGCACCTATTGTTGCATCTATTAATATTATGCCAAGAATTACGCATCCATCAAGCCATTCACTTACTATAAATGAAAATGTCATTGCAAATAATAGGATTAGGACGATTGGGTTAATAAGCTCTTCTAAAAACATTACAAGGATTGATTTTGGCTTTTTCTTTGGCAGAATGTTTTTGCCGTGTAATGTAATACGTTTTTGTGCTTCATTGTCGGAAAGACCTTTGTTTGATGAGTTTACTGATTTTAAAACTTCATCTGAAGATATTGTATGCCATAACGTTTTAGTTTCTTTGTTTGCCACGATGTTCTCCTTTGTTGTTATATTAACATTTTTTCAACTAAAATAATAAACAAAATTACTATATTTTCAATTTTTTTTAAAAAAAGTTATTAAAGCCATTTTATTTGATTGACTAAATATTGAAAATGATTTATTATATTATAGTTAAAAATGCTATTTTTATTGAAAAAGTCTTGAAATTTTATAAAAATATGCTATAATCAAGCTAAGGAGTTTATATGGGGCTTTTATGTAATTGGTTTACCGATTTAGGCAGAAGTGTTCAGCAGGCGCTTGGACAAACTTGGATAATAATTTTGCTTTGTTTGTTTGCGTGTTTTTCGCTTTGGCTTATGCAAAATGTATTAAGAGCGTCGATAAACAAAACGAAAATAGTGTTTAAATGGGGGCAAATCGTCTTATTAATCATATTTGTATTGTTGACGATTTGGTTTATCACATTGGCTTAAAAGGAGATTGATATGAATAATTCAACACTACTCGCAATTGCAAGCGATTTTTCAACAAAAGTATTACCAGTCATTCGTTATATATTATTTGGTATAATTATTGCCTGCGCAATTGTTGTTGTTATTACTACGCTTTTGCAAGCAAACAATTCTGATAATAGTTTAGATGCGTTTACTGGGGTAAAACAAGAAAGTTATTATTCTCAAAATAAAGGGGCATCTCGTGATGTGATTTTAAAGAGAATTACAATTATTATGGCAAGTATAATTGCTGTATGTGTTCTTGCTTTCTTTATCACAGAACTTGTTGCAGGGTATCAAGCATAATGCAAGCAAAAAATAAAATTTTAACATTACTTGAAAAAGATGGCTTAGCCTTTACTGGACTAGGCAATCTTTTTTCTTTTATCTCAAACACTTATTCGATTTCGGTGGAAGAAGTGAAAAAAGATTTTGATAAACTCTTAAAAGAAGGGCTTATTTTTGAGATAAGTAAAGGGAAGTTTATTGCAATCCCTTCTCGTGGTTACGTTAAAGCTACATTTATTGGAAATGCAAAGGGATTTGGTTTTTGCGAAGTCGCGGGAGAAGAAGATAATGATATTTTTATTCCAGCAAATATGTGCGGTGGTGCAATTGACGGGGATAAAGTTATTGTAAAATTAATGTCAAAGTCAGACGAAGGACGAGATGGGCAGGTTGTCAAAGTTTTTAAACCTGTCGAATATGTTACGGGCGTTGTTGAAAAAATAGGAAAAAACTATTTTATTGATCCAGATAATACAAGGATTCCATTTAAAATAAAACTTGCAAAGTCTGGTATGACTTTTGCAGAAAACGATAAAGTTGTGGTTAAAACTCAAAGAAACGAAAACATTGTTTCTGGTGTTGTCGTTGAAGTCCTTGGCAAGTGTGATGATGTGCTTGCTTGTGAACTTGCTATTATTCGCGATCACGGGCTTTTTGAAGTTTTTCCTGAAGATGTGCAGTCGCAAGTTAAAAAGATTCCGCAAAAAGTGCTTGCCAGTCAAAAGCAGGGAAGAAGAGATTTGACAAAAACTGTGCTTTTCACAATTGACGGTTTAGATGCAAAAGATTTAGATGATGCTATATCAATTGAAAGAACAGCAGATGGATACAAATTGGGTGTCCATATCGCAGATGTTGGGGAATATGTTAAATACGAAACCCCACTTGACGAAGAAGCTTATGCAAGAGGAACAAGTGTGTATTTTCCTACAAATGTTCTTCCAATGCTTCCAAAAGAGCTTTCCAATGGTATATGTTCGTTAAATGAAGGTGTAGAAAGGCTAGCTCTTTCGTGCGAGATGATTTTAGACGAAGAAGGTAATGTTCGTTCTCACGAAATTTTTGAAAGCGTAATCAAAAGCAAGGCAAGGCTTAATTATACAGATGTTCAAAAATGTCTTGATGGAGAAGAATGTGATGAGAAGACGGCTGGCGTAAAAGAAGAACTTTTTGTTATGTTGGAACTTTCTCAAAAACTTCAAGCAAAAAATAAAGCCAATGGCAGTTTAGATTTTGAAATTCCTGAAGTCCAGTTCATTTTTGATGAAGAAGGTAAGGCAGTTGATTTTGCAAAGAGAGAAAGAAAGGCATCTCATAGGATCATTGAAGATTTTATGGTGCTTGCAAATAGAACTGTTGCTAAGGAATTTTGCGATAAAGACATTCCTTTTGTTTATCGTGTGCACGAAAGCCCACGAAAGGAAAAGGTGCTTTCTGTGATGGAGTATTTAAAAGGTTTGGGGGTTGCAACGCCTAGGATTCCAGAACAAATCACTCCTAAATTTTATCAAGAAGTGCTTGCGCTTACTAATGATCAACCTTTCACTGAGACTGTCAACAAGGTGATTTTAAGGTCTATGCAAAAGGCGAAATATATGAATGAATGTCGTGGACACTTTGGTCTTGCACTTGAATATTATTGTCATTTTACGTCACCTATTAGACGTTATCCAGACCTTGCGATTCACAGAATAATTAAAGAGTGCATAAAAAAGAAAGATAAACTTGGCGGCCAGCGTATTGATGAACTTGTGCAGTTTACTTGCGAAGCGGGCGAGCAATCAAGTTTAACGGAGAAAAATGCAGACAAGACCGAAAGGGAAGTTGATGATCTTTGGAAGGCTTACCTTATGAAAGATAGAGTTGGTGAAAGTTTTGAAGCCGTGATTTCGTCAGTTACAAATTTTGGTGTTTTTGTTGAACTTGAAAATACTGTTGAAGGTTTAATCCGTATTGAAGATTTGCCTGACGAAGGATTTCTTCTTTTAGAAAGACAGTTGAAACTAAAGGGACAAAAAATGGCTTTTTCGGTGGGAGATAAAGTTAAGGTGAAGCTTATTTCATCAAATATTTATACTAGGAAAATTGACTTTTTCTTCGAAGGTTTTATCGAAAAAAGAAAGCTGAGAAATGGATAATTAGCGAAAAAACGGTCAAAAAATGCGTAAAAAGTCGAAAAAAGCATTAAAAAATAGAAAAAAGTTAAATTTTTTTAAAAAAAAATATACTAGGGTATTGAAAAAAATAACACATAGTGTTATAATAGGAGAGAAGAGATGAAGATTATCGCAACAAACAAAAAAGCATATCATAATTTCTTCGTTTCAGATAGTCTTGAAGCGGGCATATCGCTAAAGGGTGGTGAAATAAAATCAGTTGCAGGTGGCAAGGTTAGCTTAAGTGATAGTTTTGTTACCATCAAGGACGGGCAAGCATATTTAAAAAATTGTTACATCGCTCCACTGACTGATAGTTCACAATCTGATAGCGAGTGCAAGCGGACGAGAATGCTGCTTTTGCATAAAAGTGAAATTCTAAAATTGGAACGCAAGATTCAAGAAAAAGGCTTTTCTATTGTGCCAACTAAAATTTATATTACGAAAGGAAAAGCGAAAGTAGAAATTGCGCTTGCAAAAGGAAAGAAACTTTATGACAAACGAAATGTCCTAAAAGAAAAAGCAGTTCAAAGGGACATTGACAGGGCAATCAAAGAAGCTTAATTGGGGGCACTTTGGTTTCGACGGAGAATATTGACTGAAACATAAAGCACGTGGTGAGTTGACACCTAAAAATCACAAATTGCAAATAAACGCAAATAATAATGTAGTTCGTATGAACAGTGTAGCTTGCGCTGCTTAAGTTCAAAGGCGGACAAAAAAATCGGTTGACAAAGTTTCAACCTCTCGGCTAGATGTCTCGCTACCATTTAGATTCGGGATTATTTCAAGCGCTCTCACAAATCTCAGTTAGTCTTTGAAGGATTTGTGAAATTTAAAAGAATAGTTGAAGGAAAGTTGTTTATGACTGTGCTTTCAATAAAGTTTAATCATAAACTAAACGTGTAGAAAGGTTTTAAGCAAGTTTTTCGGAAGCGGGTTCAATTCCCGCTGTCTCCACCAAAAAACTCGGCAAATTATTAAGAAAGGATGTGAATTTATGTTAGAATTAGTTGTTATTATTCTTGGAATGATTGTTGCTGGCGGTTTTCTTCTTTACTTTGTTGGCGATATCTTATTGGGTATGGCAAATAAAGGAAAGAAAGACAACGAAGTTATTAAATGTCAACAAATCAAACAAGTAAAGAAATTAGAAGATAGAGTTAATGCTCTTGAAAATGCTGACGAAATTAAAAAGACCCCAGAAGTTGCTACGATTCTTTTAAGCGGTGGCGGTATGGTTGAAGCATATGACCCTGATGAAGAAGAAAAAGCAGAACAAGTAGACGAAATTGAAGAAGTTCAAAACGCAGACGAAATTGAAGAGCAAGTTGAAGAAATTGAAGAAACAGAAGAAATTGCTCAAGACTCTGAAGAAGCAGACGAACAAGAATCTGAAGAAGATGATATGGCAGAGTATATTGCAAGAAGAAGACAAGAACTTATGGAAAAACTTGCAAGAATTCGAGAAGAAGCAGAAAAAGAAGACGAACAAGAAGCCTTAAATCTTGAAGAATCATCAAGCGAAGAAGCAGAAGCAACATCTGCTCAAGAAACTGTTGAAGCTGCTCAGCAACCTGAAGAAGCAGAAGTAAAGGCAATTGAAACAGTTGAAGAAAAAATAGAAGAAGTGGCAGACGCAACAGAAGAAAAAGAAGTTGTTGTTGAAAAAGAAGAAGTTTTACTACAAGAAACTCCAAAACTTATTCTAGGAGATTTGGCAGAACTTGAAGAAAAACTTACTGTTGCTCAAGACAAGTTGAAAGTAAACGAAAAAGAACTTCGTAAATGCAAGAAAGAATACATTCCATTAAGAAAGGTTAAAAAAGCATTAGATAAAGATGAAAAGAAACTTCGCAGAAAAGAAGCTTTAGTTGCTAAACAAAAAGTTATGCTCTATGGTGTAAACAACTATGCAGATATTGACGAAGAAAAGGCAAAGAAACTTGCAGAAGACCTTGATCTTCTTGATGGACTTAAACTTTCAGTTCAACACTGTCACGAAGTAATGGATAACAACAGAGAAAGATATCCACTTCTTGAACAAATTTACAATCTTCTTGTTAACAAGAATAACGAACTTAAGAACGAAATTAAGTCATTACAAGCATCTATTGCAAAACTTAAAGGCGAACAAGAATAAAAAGAGCAGGATTAATCCTGCTTTTTTAATGCCAATCAATAGGGGATTGCCCGTTTGATATAAGAAAATTGTTGCATTTTGAAAAATGTTTACACCCAAAGAATCCGCGATAAGATGATAGTGGGCTTGGGTGTGGTGATTTTAAGATCAAATGGTGTTTTTCTATTAACGGGGCATAACTTTGAGCGTATGATCCCCAAAGTAAAAACACAATAGGTTCTTTTCGTTTTCCGACAATTTCGATGATTTTTCTTGTAAGCGCTTCCCAGCCTTTATCTTTGTGGGAATTTGCTAGTCCTTTGCGAACAGTAAGCACGGTGTTTAAAAGTAAAACGCCTTGCTTTGCCCATCTTTCCAAGTTGCCACTAGGATTACACTTAATTTGGAGATCGTTTTCAATTTCCTTGAAAATGTTGACAAGTGAAGGCGGATAAGGAAAATTGTCTGGCACGGAAAATGATAGCCCTTGTGCTTGTCCTGGTTCGTGATAAGGATCTTGCCCAATTATGACGACTTTGATTTTATCCAACGCGACAAAATTTAATGCATTAAAAATATTTTTTTGTTCCGGATAAATTGTGTAATTCGCATATTCGTTTTCTAGAAAACTTTGCAATGATTTAAAATATTCCTTTTCAAATTCTGGTTTTAACAAATCAAACCAGCTTCTTCTTAATTGTATCATAGCATTATTATAATAAATAAAAACAATTTTTGCAACACCTATTGAAAAATTATTAAATTTATGATATCCTATTAATAGGAGAAAAGATGAAAAGAAGAAGAATATCTAATGAAGCGATGGAAAAGGCTGTGCAAAAAAGGTTGCCGCATTATAAATTAATTGATGCATATCGACCAGATGGTGATTATATAAATAATTCAAGATATACATTTGAATTATCTAGTTTTCGATTTGATTTTCCAAAACGATTTACTTTGGTTGATAATACTGAAGAAGAAAGTAATCTTTCGATTGGAATTGAATATGAAGAAGGAGAAAAACATCATATTTGGGAAATGGCGTTTAAACATATTATTTGGAATATAAAAGACGCAATGTCTGCTTATTGTGGATATTTAGATATTAATCAAACAATAGAAATAGTTCAAAGATATATTAGAGAAGTTTTTACAGCAAGTTATATCGAAAAAAATAAAATAGAACTTGAGTATAGAATACAAGATATTGCTAACCACATATTTGAAAATGAGAAAGAAGAAAATGGCTTGCTTAAAGCTGCTAGGTTGTATGGCAAACTGAATGAAGAAGTTAAGTGGATTGCTGTTAGAAATGTGAATCAACATTTTTCTTATACATTTCCACCAGCAAATAAGATATTTCAACAAAGACAACAAAAAGAATCAAGGATTGATATAGGTTGTATTTATACTGTAAAATTGCCATTAAGGGATAGTAATGAGTTTGGTGGTGGTGTGGCTCGTCCTTGTTTAGTTATTGGCAAATCATCAGAAAATTTCTACTATATCGTTCCGTTATATCATAAGAAGAATGTAGATAAGGCAGATAAAGAATATTTTGTTTGTTCAGATGAAAAAGGCAAACCGATTTATGCTTTACGAGGGTTTGTTGAACCTGTTGCAGAATCAAACATTTTTGAATTTGAAGGAAAACTTAATAAAAAGGATTTTGAGAGACTTGCAAAACTAATTGCTCGAGATAATAAAATAAAATCAGGTTGTTATGATTTCTCCATTGGTTTTGGAAGTGAGTCGGCAGATGATGTAGTTAAGACAAGCAGTAATAACTATGATAAAAATTTTGACTTTCCTGATAATACAAAACTATATCGTATTATTGCGAAACAATTGGCTTTTGAAGAAAGAATATCTGCAGGAGAAATCTATGTTAAAGTAGATAATAAATATGAACATATTGTCAATAGGGACAATGGTGATGTTGTTTTTAAATTTTCGCGCCAGGATGGTAGGGTTCGAATAATAAAATTTACAGCAACTCAACCGGTGGAAGTATTATCAAATTATAAAGCTTTAACAACAGATGGTATTCCATTGGATAAATTAACGCCAGATAAATATTTGTCGGGTTCTTATAGGTCATATATGTCAATGAAATATCCAATGTTTAAGTATTTTGTTATGAAAAGATTTGCATCTTTTTATCATGGGCAATATGTTAAAAAAGAACAAAATAGTGATATAATTACATTAGCAACATTTTTTGAAAATCAATTGCTTTTAAGCAAAATCTGTTATGATGGAGATCTTGAAGATGTTATTAAAAATGGAATTGATGCGATTGATGTTGCAAAAGTAAGATTAAGCTCTGAAATGACGGAAAAAATAGTCGCGAACAATCAGATAAAAGCAGATGAAGAAGAAAATGAACGCGAAATGTAAAAAACTCCCGAAAGGGAGTTTTTTTGTTAAATGTTGTTTTTAATAAGAAAAACAAAGTTATTTTACAGGTATTTCTTTAAGAAAAAGTGCAATTAATAAGAATTTATTTTGATTTTCACTTCATTTTGACTAAAATAGTGTTATGGAGGAATTACAATGAGTTGTCCAATTAATATGAAAGGGTTTGGCCCATCTCCTATCCCGGAAGAAGCAAAATGGGTTCAATTAAAGGAAATTTCACAAGTTTGTGGATTTTCTCACGGTTGTGGAAAATGTGCGCCACAACAAGGCACTTGCAAACTTACATTAAATGTAAAAGATGGAATTATTAAAGAAGCATTGGTAGAAACAATAGGTTGCTCAGGTATGACGCATTCAGCAGCAATGGCGGCTGAAATTCTGCCAGGCAAGACGCTACTGGAAGCATTAAATACTGACCTTGTATGTGATGCAATCAATGATGCAATGAAACAAATTTTCTTGCAACTTGTTTATGGAAGAAGTCAATCGGCGTTTTCTGAAAATGGCCTTGAAGTAGGCTCCGCCCTTGAAGATTTAGGAAAGACGCTCAATAGTAATGTAGGCACTGTATATTCAAGTGATAAAACAGGCACAAGATATTTAAATCTTGCGGAAGGCTATATTACAAAACAAGCACTTGATAAAAAGGGTGAAATTATTGGTTATCAATATGTAGCAACAGGTTTATTAATGAAAGCGCTTCGAGAAGGAATCGAGCCTACAGAAGCAGTAGAAAAAGCAACTAAGACATATGGCCGATTTGCAGATGGCGTTCGTTTTGTTGATCCTAGGGAGGTGCAATAATGGAAGTTACTAAAAAAATCACTTCGATTAAAGAAACGTTAAAAAAATATGGCATTAAATCACTTGACGAAGCACATCAAATCGCTTTAAATAAAGGAATTGATGTTGAAAAAATTGTAAAAGGCATTCAACCAATTTGTTTTGACAATGCGGTCAAAGCATATGAACTTGGCACAGCGATTGCGATTAAGACAGGGACAAAGAAAGCAAAGGATATTGCTCTGTGTTTAGGGGAAGGATTACAGGCGTATTGCGTAAAAGGCTCAGTTGCAGATGAAAGACAAATTGGACTTGGACATGGCAGACTTGGAAGTATGCTTTTAGATGAGAAAAATAAAAGTTTTTGTTTCCTTGCAGGGCACGAAAGCTTTGCAGCCGCAGAAGGTGCAATAGGCATAGTTACTAGCGCGAATAAGGTGAGAAAGTCGCCACTTAATGTTATTTTAAATGGACTAGGTAAAGATGCAGCTTACATTATTTCTCGTATTAATGGATTTACCTTTGTAAACACTAAGTATGATTATAATAGTGGCAAACTCACCGTGATAGAAGAAAAGGCTTTTTCAAATGGCGATAGGGCAAAGGTTCGTTGCTATGGAAGTTATGACGTCCCTGAAGGTGTTGCTATTATGCAGAAAGAGAAGGTTGATATTTCAATTACAGGAAATTCAACAAATCCAACTCGTTTCCAACACCCAGTTGCAGGCATTTATAAGAAATGGTGCAATGAAAATAGAAAAACATATTTTAGTGTAGCTTCAGGTGGCGGAACTGGTAGAACTTTACACCCAGATAATATGGGGGCAGGTCCTGCAAGTTATGGGCTTACTGATACAATGGGCAGAATGCACTGCGATGCTCAATTTGCAGGGTCTTCATCAGTGCCAGCTCACGTTGAGATGATGGGATTTATTGGAATGGGCAATAATCCTATTGTTGGTGCAACAGTGGCTCTTGCGGTAGCAACTAGTCTTGCAATGAAATAAATTTGCATAATTTCTTGACAAAGCACATTTTAAGTGTTATGATATGGTATAATCAAAATGGTGGGGTGAGACTCAGTAGTTTTGTAATTGTCTTACAGAGATAGGGCGGTTGGTGCAAGCCTGAAAGAGATTATAAAGCGAATTACACTTATCTCAAGTTTTGCGTTTTGTCCACGAATGGACTATAATGAGTGGAGATTATTTCTCCAGAATATAGGTGGTACCACGAATGCACACTTCGTCCTATTGTTTAGGATAAGTGTGCTTTTTTAATAGGAGAAATTATGAAACAGGTATTTAATAAGTTGGTAAGAGATAAAATCCCTGAAATTATTAAAAGCAACGGGGGAAGTGCAAAATGCGAAATTCTTGATGAAAAACGATACTTAGAAGAATTGCATAAAAAACTTTTTGAAGAAGCAAAAGAGTTTATAGAAGAAGATGCAATAGAAGAACTTGCTGATCTTATGGAAGTGATCTACGCAATCGCAAGATTGCGAAAGATTAATTTAACGGAAGTAGAAAAAGTCAGAATAGAAAAAGCAGAAAAGAAAGGTGCTTTTGAAAAAAGGATATTTTTAATTGAAACGGAAAAAGGAGAATAAAAATGGTTAATACAAATTTATTTAATGAACTTAAAGAAAGGGGACTTTTATACCAATGCACAGATGAAAAAGCCCTTAAAGAAATGCTTGAAAGTGGAAAGCCTATTACAGTTTATGAAGGGGGAGACCCAACAGGCGATAGTTTTCATATAGGACACTGTGTTCCTTATTTCATTATGCGCAGATTTCAACAAGCAGGGCATAAAGTAGTTTTGCTTTTGGGGGGAGCAACCGCGTGTGTGGCTGATCCATCTGGTAAGCAGGAACTTCGAAAAATGCTTTCAAAAGAAGAAGTCGCTAACAATATTGAAAAAATTAAAGAATCTTTAAAGATCTTTATTGATTTTGAAGGCGACAACCCTGCAACGATTGTTAATAATGCAGATTGGTTTAAGGGATATGATTACATTGATTTTATGCGTGATATCGGTGTGCATTTCAATGTCAATAAAATGCTTTCTAGCGAAATTTACTCAACTCGTATCGCAGAAGGTGGACTTACTTTCTATGAAATGGGCTATATGCTTATGCAAGCGTATGACTTTATTCATTTAAATCGAGAGTATGGTTGCACTTTGCAATATGGCGGGCAAGACCAATGGGGAAATATCGTCGCAGGTGTAGAACTTCAACGTAAGCTTAACTTTGCAAATGGCACAGATATCAACCTTATTGGAGCAACAAATCCACTTCTTCTCACTCCAGAAGGGAAGAAAATGGGGAAAACAGAAAAAGGTGCTATTTGGATTGATAAAGACAAGATTTCAGCTTACGATTTCTACCAAGGAATTTACCAAACTCCAGATGCTTGTGTAGAAATGATGTTTGCTCTTACTACAGATATCCCAATGGACGAAGTTCGTGCGCTTATTGAAAAAGATATTATTAGCGCGAAAAAGAGATTATGTTTTGAACTTACGAAATTTATTCGCGGTGAAGAAGATGCAATTTTAGCACAACAAATGAGCGAAAACTTATTCTCTCAAGGCGGAGATGATGCCCCTGAATTTGAACTTTCT
Organism: Clostridiales bacterium; assembly: GCA_015069325.1. Classification (GTDB taxonomy): domain Bacteria; phylum Bacillota; class Clostridia; order Christensenellales; family UBA1242; genus Caccovivens. The sequence continues at coordinate 49,936 of SVIV01000002.1, read as the reverse complement.
AAGTCTGATCTTGGGGAAGGAATGGGAATTTGCGATCTTTTATTTGCGACAAATCTTGCGCCTTCAAAGAGTGAAGCAAGAAGACTTATTCAAGGTGGTGCTATCTCTGTTAAAGGAGAGAAAATCAGCGATTTTACCCTTACAATAAAAGAAGCTGATTTTGAAGAAGGATCATTGCTGTTAAAGAAAGGAAAGAAAAACTTTATAAAGGTTGTTTTAAACTAAATGGAATTTGCAAAAACAAATGAAATTGTTGAGAAGAAATCAAAATTTTTAGGATTTCTTCTAGAATGTGAAGATGAAGAAACAATTAAAAAGGCATTGGAATGTTTAAAGAAGGAGCATAAAAAAGCAAACCACATCTGCTGGGCAGGACGAATGAAAAGCCCATTCTTTGAAAAGGCTGTTGATGATGGCGAGCCAAGTGGGACTGCAGGCAGACCCATACTTGGCGTAATGCAAAAGAAAGACAAACAAAATGCCTGCATCTTCGTTGTGCGATATTTTGGCGGCATAAAACTTGGTGCAGGTGGGCTTGTTCGTGCTTATGCAAAAGTTGCAGCTGATTTACTGCAGTGATTAGGAGTTTAAATGAAACAAATCACAGAATTAAAAAAGATTGGCAAGGGAGAAAGATATAAACTTTTTTTAGATGAAGAGTTTGTTGGCATTTATGAAGCAGAAATTTTGGCAAGACATTGTTTGAAAACGGGGCAATCTTTTGATGAAAAATTTTTTGATGCTCTTGCGATAGAAAACGGAGATTATGCTTGTTTTAATCGTGGGCTAAATGCTATAGAGAAATCTATGAAGACAAAAAAAATGCTTCGCGATTATTTAAGGGAAAAGGGATATCCAATTTCTTGTATTGATAGGGCGTGCGAAAAGCTTGAAGAATACGGGTATATAAATGATGAAAATTTTTGCGAAAGCTATATTCATTCTTATAAACATCAAAAAAGTAAAAGAAAATTAAAATATGATCTTCTTTCAAAAGGAGCAAAAGAAGATATTATAGATTGTAAACTTGATGAAATCCTTGATGAAGAAAGCGAAGATGAAAAATGTTTGCGTGTGGCAGATAAGTATTTAAGGAATAAGGAATTTGACTTGAAAACTAAGCAAAAATTTTATAATCATATGGCAGGAAAAGGTTTTGAGTTTGGTCAAATTGCTAAAGTTTGGGAGAAAATTACAAATGGTAGGGATTGATATAATTGAAGTTGTAAGAGTGGACCAAAGTCAAGATTTTGTTCAACGAATTGCAAGCGAAAGCGAAATTGAATATATTAATAAATCAAAATCTCAAAAACTTCGTCATCAAAGAATCGCTGCATTGTTTTGCGTAAAAGAAGCAGTTATGAAAGCGCTAGATATGGGTGCGGGCAGTGGGGTTGTGTTTAAGGATATAATTCTTTCTCATACCGATACGGGAAAACCTATTATTGCATTGCAAGGCAAAGCTTTGGAAAAATATAATGAATATTTTAAAGAAAAAACGATTGAAGTTTCGATTTCACATACTGAAAATTACGCAACAGCAATCGCTTTGATTACATAAAAAGAGTGCTTTTTGCACTCTTTTTTGTTTTGAATTTTTAATGAAATGATTTTCATTGGTGCATAATGCACTTTTTTTTATTTATACTAAGTTTAAAACTTTTTTAAAAGGAGATAATTATGCATACAGACGAGTATAGATTAGAGTTGCAACGTCTTCAAACAAAATTAGACAAAAATTATGGACAGAATTTTGAAAATTTGTTCTTTGACTGGCATAAGATGTTTGTAGAAGGGGATAAAAATTTTTTTGATGAAATTTATAATGATTTAAAAGAAGAAATTATCACCTTTGAAAAAGTCGAACTAATTGATTATTGGAAAATGGAGAATGGACGGAACGATCAAACGTGGTGAAATTTATTATGCAGACCTTAGCCCAGTCGTTGGCAGTGAGCAAGGTGGAATCCGTCCTGTTTTAATTGTGCAGAACGATGTGGGGAATAAGTATGCTCCTACGGTGATTGTTTCTGCAATTACAAGTCAACTAGGGAAGGCAAAGCTGCCTACTCATATCGAGCTTTCAGCGGAAGAATATAATCTACCTAAAAATTCAGTTGCCCTTTTAGAGCAAATTCGAACTCTTGACAAACGCAGATTGCAGGACAAAATAACAACTCTTTCTCCTATGAAAATGCGAGAGATAAATAAAGCTCTACTTATTTCACTTGGATTTTAGCGTTCCAAAGTAGGTTTCGGTGTATTGATTAACAAAAAAGAAGTCTTTTAGACTTCTTTTTTCTCTTTCAGCTTTTTATTGATTAAACTTGCAAATAAAATAATCACTGCACCAACGCCTATGGTTAGCGATCCTAAAATGATTGTGTATCCCACTTGCCCAATTGTTAATCTTAAATTTTCCATAAAAGGAATATTTGAATAAAGTATATTCATAAAGTTTACTTCAAATAAATGTGCACATAATACTGCAATGCCATAGTAAGTAAGCATTGAAATACACCAATATAGGACATGTATAAACTTGAAATTAAAATTTAAAAGGGCAACATTTAGGCAAAAATATAATATAACTAAGTGATGAAATGCAAATGTGTGAAAATTATAAAAACTTCCCAGCAAGTCGCTTGTTGCATTGCCAATAATTGATTGTGGATTAAAATAAAACATTGCGACTAAGTAAAAACTAGCAACAAAAGCAACAGATTTCATTCCTTGAGCAAATTTCCCTTTACTGAAATTTGCAAGTGAAAACCATATAAAATAAGTGCTACAGAAGTGCAGTGGAATGTTCCAAAGATTATAACCTTCAAAGATTGATAACATTTGTTTTGCTAGTTCTAGTGCCAATAAAATGATTGTGATGATTAAGGAGGGGATTTGTTTAATTCTTTCAGATTTGTTTCGCATAAAAATACCTGCAAAAACAGAAAGAAAAACTATAATACCAGCAGAAATGCTTAAAACCAATACATCGTCTTGTGAATACGCCATTACAAAATCCTATTATGCAGTTTTAATTTTGCTTGATTGACTTTTATTTTTTTTGCAGCTTGCCAACTTATTGAAGAACATTGCTATTAATAAAATAATGTAAGCCGCAAGAGTAAATGCAACTATATAACAGCCCAAGAAAAGCGGATAGCTGATTTTTTGGATATCACTAAACACAGGGAAATGGTTTTGTCCGTATGGGCTGATAAAGAATAGGTTGCAAGTTTCTGTCCCGCCAAGCCAAATGTACGCACAATCAAATAGCAGTGCGATGGAAACGAATACAGCAAATACACTTAATGCCTTTAAAATTGTTTTGTGTTTAAATTCAACAGATTTTGACGTGAAAAGCACAACGCCAATAATGATCATACTTCCATGATGCACCATTGTTTGAATGTTGTTGCCGATCAAGTTTGTAAATACGTCAGGGAGAATCATTGTTATAATTCCTGCAAACATTCCAAAAGTCGCAAGGAAAGAGTAGAGGAAATCTCTAAACTTGCATTTTTTGCAACAGCCAGCAATGAGAGCAACATACATAGGGACAGAGCAGAATTGGAAAGGAAAAACATACCATTGATAGTCCCATTTCCCGGTAGAAGGGTTGTAAGTATAAAGTATTTGTTTGTAGAGTTCTAAAATTAATAATAAAATAGACGTGACAATTAAAAAGATGCGAATCCCTTTTTCTCCAGATTTTCTCATAAGTATGCCAAAAGTGATACAGAGCAAAACGGTGATACCAATTGCTGTTAAATGAAACCAGCCAAAATGTTGTGGTGTGTCCATTGTGCTGTAAAGGGCATTGATAATTTTTTCAAAAAAATCCATAATATCTCCTTATTTCAATTATTGTAATATGATTTGCGAAAATTGTCAAATAAATTCAAATATTTAAGAAAATAAATATTATTTTTCCACAAAAAAAGAAGCCGGATGGCTTCAAGTATGGCAGGGGTGGAAGGGGCGACTCGTAAAGAAAATAAGCCGGTGTGCTTGTTTTTAGACAAAGCCGGGAGCGACTTGTTCGCGGTCAGGGCGACAGCCTCGAACCTTATGGTTCGATTGCTTCCACAAAAAAAGAAGCCGGATGGCTTCAAGTATGGCAGGGGTGGAAGGAATCGAACCCTCCTCAGGAGTTTTGGAGACTCTTATTCTACCGATGAACTACACCCCTATATAAGATACTTTCATATTTTATTATAACTCAACAAAAAAGTCAATAAAAAATGCCAAATTTAATAAAATTTATCATAATTTTTATTGTTTTTTTTAAATATTTTGAAAATGCGATAGTAAAGTTGTATAATATCCTTATAGGAGTCATAGGTGGAAATAAAGAGAATTGTATCACAATATTTAGATTCTAATGTATTTGTTGTTGCAAATGGGAGTAATGCCATTATTATTGATAGTGGAGTGGATTGCGAAGCAGTAAAAAGAGTTGTTGCAGGCAAAAATGTTTGCGGGATTTTTCTTACACACGGTCATTATGACCATAGTTTGTTTGCTTTGGAGTATGCGAATAGATTTAACTGCAAAATTTATGCATCAAAAGAAATTAAAGATATACTAGCTGATGGGTATGCTAATTATAGTGAAGGTAAGTTTACGATTACAGATTTTTCAATGTTTGAGTTTTTATCAGATGGGCAGGCTGTTCGGCTTGGCGACTTTGACGTTGTTGCAATAGAAACAAAAGGGCATTCAAAGGATTCAATGTGCTATCTCATTGAAAATGTGTTATTTTCAGGCGATACTCTTTTTTCTGCGGGAATAGGAAGGACTGATTTGATATCTTCATCAAAAGAAGATATGATTAACTCTTTAGAAAAAATCAAAAAGATTGAGTTTGATAGAGTCTATCACGGACACGGGGAATGTTCGACTAAACAGATGCAGAAAAAAAATATAGGAATTTATTTAAAATTTTTATTAAGATAGCATTCCTTATAACCGTAGTGCGTGTATAAATAAAAACAGCGAAATAATCGCTGTTTTTTTTATTTTAATCTAATATCTTCTCCTTGAATGTAAATGCAAACTGAGTATGCTTTATCAACTATTCGGCTGAAAATTCTTTCATCGTAATAGTCAGTTATATCGCTTAAGTTTAAGTTGCTTGTAATGACAGTAGGGCGCTTGTTCATTTTGCGCTCGTTAAGCACTTGATAAAGGAAGTTTATTGTTATGTTTGGCTGACGTAGCTCAGTGCCTAAATCATCAATAAACAAAACTTCTGCGTTAAGATATTTGTCAATCAAAGCATTCTTTTCGTCTAAGTCTCGGCAGGCATAGCTTTTTACAAAATCTTGATGCATTGCAAATGAAGTAGTAAGCGTAACGACTTTGTGTCTTTTGATAAGTTCGTTTGCCATACACTTCATAAGGTGAGTTTTACCTACGCCTGTTCCGCCTGCAATATAGATGAGTGTTTTATCAAAGTTTGAATAACACCATTTTTTCATTTTGGCATATAAGTTTTGCATAAAGTCGCTATTTTGGAAAAGATTAAAGTTTGAATTGTCAAAATCTTCAAGAGAAAGAAATCCGCTTTCTTCTTTTAAAAGATTATTGATTTCTTCAATTAAGCAGTTGCAGAATCGTCCTTCGCAGTAGCCTGAATCATCACAAATTTTGCAGAAGTGATTAGGTGTAATGTATGGTATGTTTATTTGTTTTAAAATTTGTTCGTATTCAACTTTTTTTGCAAGGGACTGGGGTGTTTCTCCAAGTCCTTGTTTTGCATTATCAATGATAAGCGATATATAGTCATTATAATTCTTTTTAAAATCGCTATGTTCAAGGGCTTGTGTTTTGTAGGATAAAGCTTCTTGTTCTGCATAAAATTTGCGTTCGGATATGATCTTTTTTGCTTTTTCTAAAACTTTATTTTTCATAAATTCTCCTAGACATCAATTTCGTCAATTGATTGGAAGAGTGCATTAAGCTGTTCTTGTGAGTAGCTTCTTCCAGTAAAGTTTTTGTTTTGCTGTGGTAGTTTTGTATTGTTTGTAGGAATGGTATCTTTTGCTTCAGCAATAGTTTTAATTCCTTTTTCGTGCCAGTCTGCAAGCACACGACTTAAGTATTTAAGTGGATTTTCTTTACCTTTTGCAAGAGAGCAGGCGTGAGAAATAAGTTCTTCACTTATTTTCCAAGATTCAGTCCACGTTTTATAGTTTTCTCGGTCGATATAGTTTACAATCCTGTTTATGCTTAATGAGTCAAGTATTTCTTGAATTTTATTGTCGATTGCAAGGATATTTCCAATATGTTCTTCAAAAGCAGAGAGAGAAAGAATACCAAGTTTGAAAAGTTTAGCGCACATTTTATCCATACCGTCAAGAGTGCGAACAGATGTTCGGAAACAAAATTCTGCGATGCTGAGAAGTAAATTTTTATCAAATCCCAGATTAATCCATTTAAGAATATAGTTTTCGACTACAACTTCTAAGTTTTCATAGTAAAGTCCAAGTGATTTGTTGATATCTTTTGCAATAGTATAAAGTTCTTGCTTTTCTTTTTCAAAATTATCAATTTCAATAGATGAAAACAGTTTCATTTCGTAGTATTTAGTGAGTAATGAATCAATTTTTTCAAAATTCAAGTGTTTCTTTTGTGATTTGCATATATGTAATATTGCTTCTAAATTAAAACCATATTCATTAAGCCATTTGTTCAGAAGAGCTCTTTCTTCAACATAAGGGGCACGCTTTATTCCTAAACAATTGAAAATTTCAGTAATTTCAGGGGACTTTTCTTCAAACTTTTGCAATCTTTCTTCAACTTGAAGGGTAGTTGTAAGCCCTTCGTTAGCCCAGTTTTTTGCAACTGTGAGAATGTAATTGTATCCCACTGCACTTTTTTTTGTTTCAACGCAGTATTTCATAATCATTAAAAGAGCTTCTGGTTCGAAGTGATATCTTTCCAAAAAGTCATAATATTCTTGGTATTCGTGTTTTGAAATGGCACGTTTTCCCATAAAAATATCGTTTGCTTGTTGGTTGAAAGTAGTGTATTTGTCTGGTTTATACAGTTTATTTGCAGAAATGACATTTTTAAGTGGAACATAGGTTATTCCAATAGGATTTGTCCTTAAAATTTGCACAAGGCCTTGTTCTTCCCAATATTCAAAGGACGCGACGATTTCTTCTTCTGTCATATTAAGAGTTCTTGCAAAGTTTTCAAATGAGTTGTCAAAAGATGTGGAATTGCAAATATACAATCCATATACATATACAACAACATCTTTTGGTTTTGCAAAAGGAAGGTAGTCGTTGATAAAAATATTGTCTAATTCTGTTTTACTGCTTGCGATAAACTCCGTTGAATACTTACAAAAAGCCATTTTATTCTCCTATGCTGTTATTTTAACATATTATTAAGTGATTGACAACAAAAAAATTAAGTAATATTGAAAAAAGGATATAAATATATTTATTTTATGAATAAGAAAAGAAGTTTGTTGGTTGGTGCAATAAGTATGTTTCTTGTATTGTTTGGAGCGGGGCTTCTATGTGGTTGCAGTGAGTCTAGTCACAATAATAGAAACTTTTATGCTTTGACGCTTTGTTATGACGAAAAGACAAATATTTTAAGCGGTCAAGAAGAAGTAAAATATTTTAATAACAGCGAGAATGCTTTTGAAAACTTATATTTTCATCTATATCCAAACGCTTTTCGAGAAAATGCAAAAGCGAAAGTTGTGTCATCTGCAAAAGAAGGTGAAGCATACTATGCAGGGGATAGTTATGGCCATATTGAGATTCATTCAGTTGAAATTGAAAAACAAAATACGGCCTTTTCAATCTCAGGAGAAGATGAAAATATACTTGACGTTCAACTTTTAGAAATGTTGTTTCCTGATGAATGGGTGGAAATAACAATCTCATTTACAGTGCAACTTCCGTTTGTTTCTCATAGATTTGGTGTAGGACAAAATACCATAAACTTTGGCAACTTTTATCCTATTGCCTGCGTTTATGAAGAAGGAAAGGGATTTATTCAATCGCTTTATCATTCCAATGGAGACCCTTTTTACAGTGATTGCAGTGATTATAAGGTTGTGTTGGATTATGCGAAGTCGTTTTCGCTTGCAACGAGTGGGGAAGTTTTAGAGCAGAAAGATTGCGAAGAAAGGACAGTTTCAACAATATCTGCAAATAATGTCCGTGATTTTTGTTTTGTCTTGTCTGAAAGGTTTGACAAGGTGTGTCAAATGGTTGACGAAGTTGAAGTGCAGTATTTTGGATATAAGGGCGATGAAGATTTAGATAAAAATTTATCGGTGGCGGTAAACGCTTTGCAGACGTTTAATGAAATGTTTGGCGTCTATCCATATAAAACCCTTTCTATTGTTAAGGCAAACTTTTTGCACGGTGGAATGGAATATCCTAATTTAGTCTTGATAAGCGATAATCTTGAAAATGAAGATTATGAATATGTGATTGTTCACGAAATTGCTCATCAGTGGTGGTATGGTGTGGTAGGGAATGATCAATATAATCACGCTTGGTTAGATGAAGGATTGGCGGAATATAGCACACTTCTTTTCTTTAAGTATAATTCTCAGTATGGACAAGATTTCAATCAAATGATAAAGAATGCTGAGAAAAGTTTTAAACTTTATGCAGATGTCTTTATGAAGGTTAATGGAAAGGTTGATGGGCAGATGGATAAAGCTGTTTGTGAGTATGCGACAGAGCCTGAATATGTGCAATGCACTTATACTAAAGGCGCGCTTTTGATGGATTCAATCAGAAAAAGTGTTGGCGAAAAGAAGTTTATCAAAGCTTTGCAACAATTTTATGAAAAATATCAGTTTCAAAATGTCACCCCTGAAGACTTTATAGCAATTTTTAATAAAACTAGCAAAACGGATTTGGAAGGTTTGATTAAAAGTTGGCTTTATGATAAGGTTGTGTTAGGGAAGTAAAAAAAAGACCAATTTGGTCTTTTTTTAAATTAAATTAGAATAAAGCTTATGAAAATCAATAGTTACAGTTTTCTTATAAACCTTAAGAGGAATTTCTTTAGCAATAAACTCTTGTAAAATTCCATACCATTCATCGTATAGAAGACGAATGTCTTTATCTTCACCATTTATTTCAACAACGGCGAATAAAACAACTGAACCAGTATTTTTGCGTCCATATTTTCTTGACTCAAGTCGCATTAAAATTCCTGTTGTAGGGGAGCCTTTCTTTTCGCTAAGAATATTTGGTATTGAGATTGACAGGGTGGGAATAGCATAAATTATGCTTATTGTAATAATAAGCCAACCCAGGTAATCTGATGGATTGTTAATTACAATCAAAGTGCCTATAACCCCTAACGCAAGAGTTCCAATAACTCCAAGGATACAAACAATGGTCCATCTATTTTTCTTGGCAAAATAAGGCATAAGGTTTTTAATTTTATCATTAGAAAACATTTGAGCAGTATCTTTTCTTTCAGTTGTTGGAATATTTATGTTTGATAAATCTTCAGTGATAATTGATTTAGTTTTATATACTAAAATATCGAAGGTTTGTTTACTCTTTAAATATGCGACTTCATCAAAAGAAAATACTTGATTGCTTGTTTTTGTGTGTCGAATGCCGTTATTATCCAAATATGAATAAATCACTTTATATTTGACATTGAAAGCTTTTGGAACTCCATTTATGCTTGCTGATGTTGAACTGCTGAATTTGCAACCTTCATAAGTTGCTTGCATTTTGTCGCAAGGAAGTTTCCCTGAAAGCATTTTATTTCCAATGTTGCCGAAGAAAAGATTATAAATTGTTGCTGAAAATATTAATAAAAACAAGAATCCGCCTAATGATAAGTAAATGATTCCAATCGGTTGCAAAAGCAAAGAGTAATCTTCAATCACAATAAAAGGTCCAAGACATAGGGGAGTAATAATACTTAAAGCAAAGAAAAGTGCGTCAAGATCATTTTTTACCGTTTTGTTTGCCGAAGGCTTTTTGAATATGATTGAGAGTATTATATATAATATAGGTATCATAAAAAGTAAGAAAATCCAGCCCCAACGTTCGCCTTGCATCACTAGTGCTATCCCGCAGGCAAGAAGAATAGCAAGAACAACAATCCACGTAATAACAAAACCTATTCCAGATGATTTTTTTGGTTTATGTTGTTGCGTAATAGGTTGTTGTAAGTCAGGTTGTATTTGTTTGTTTGATTTTGATGGGGGTGTTTTCGTTGGGACATCTTGTATTGAGTAACAATCAACTACACGACCAAAATGTGATTGATAATCTTTGTTTTTTAATTTTTTAAAATTTCGCACTAAGCCTTTTAGTGGAATAATTAAAAATACACAACTTATTATGTAGCCCAAGAATACAGCTTCAAGGGAAAAATTTTCAATTTTCATAAAGAAATCTATGATGTTATAATGATCTAAAATTCCTAGTGTTATAATGATAATTGACGCAGCACCTATTGCTGAAAATACAAGGTATCCTATAATTGAAATGATTAGGTTTGTTTTTGTTACAACTTTTTTGTTGTTCATTTTATGTTCTCCTTTAATTCTATTTTTGTAAATTTTAGAGTAAATGTCAAGCAATTTTAAATTTTTTTTAAAATTGCTTGACTTCCCCCCCCCCTTATGTTAGAATTGGGGTGAAAATGCTGTCAAAATGCCCGAAATTACACAATTTTAAGTAATTTTAAAAGGAGAATAACATATGAAAAAAACATTTGCTATTATTGCTATTGTGCTAAGTTTTGCGCTATCAATTGCAGGTGCAATTGCGCTTGGTATTCATCTTCCAAGTTATCAAAAATATTGCAATCCAAACTGTCAAAGTTTAAACATTGCTTATGAAAATGCAGGTATAGTAAATCGTGGTAACGGAAATTATACATTAGTTGTTGACTGGGTGAATACATCTGGTAAAGAGCAAGAGCTTGATCTGGTAGTTTTAATCCGCGAAACGGTTTATGGTGATCATTTTGAAGTTGAAGACTATAAATTTGAAGCAGTTCGTTGGCAAGGTATAATTCCAAAATATACAAAGATTCCTTCTTTTTATATAGATTTGAATGATATTGACACGGTTGATTTATCAAAGCCTTGCGATTTCTATTTATATTTTTACGACGATTCATTGTTGTTTGGTGGCGATGAAATTTTCTTGCCAACGGGCGATGAGCTTAGTTTTTTTGATGAAAGAACAGATAAAGTAAAAGAACCGTGGCAATTGGCATCAGCGCTTTCGAGAAATTGGAATACAGCCTTTTCAAATCTTATAATGATTTTATCAATTATTATAGGGATGGGTGCTTTAATAGGTGGATTAGGAATAGTTGCGATTGCATTAAAAAACAAAAAGGCTAAAACCATTGAGACGCAACAGAAAAAGCCAATTAGTCCATATTTTAACAATAGAATATCAAAAGGAGAATAATAAAAAATCTAGCGACCGCTAGATTTTTATTTTGTTCAAAAATGTGTATAAAAAGGGTAGTGCAATAAAAAACACTTGATTTCTCAAGTGTAAATGGTGGACTGCCGGAGGCTCGAACTCCGGACCCCCTGATTAAGAGTCAGATGCTCTACCAACTGAGCTAGCAGTCCAAATCTCGTCAAAAAAGATACAATCTAATAATGACAATGCAATTATACAACAAATAATTGGGTTTGTCAACAAAAATTGTAAGATTTTTTATTCATCTTCAGATATTTCATCAGGGACGTTAATCTCGCCAAAATTCTTTTCAAAATCACGAATATGTTTTTTAAGTGTTTGCTCGATCTCTTTATTTTTAGTCCTGCCATTGAAATTTGCAATATATTTTATTTTGAAAAGCATTTCCTTAGAAACTCTTAAAGTATATCTAGGGTAATCTTTGCGCATATTTCCTCCAATGATTAGCAACATTTTAAAATATTTATTAACCAAAACACGTTAAATATGCGTCAAAATGACGTCAAAACAGTCCTGTAGTTTGTTTGTGGCTTAAAGCAAGCAAGGTTTTTTGTAAAATGTTTTACAAAAATACAAAAAACCCTTGAAATTTGATTGATGTTAAGCTATAATATAAAACGCAAAAGGAGAAATTATGCAAGAATGTTTTGCACTTCTAATAGAAGAAAAATTGTCAATGCTTTTAATATTACTTAAAATATTCCCTAATTTAAGGGGATATGAGCTTTTTAAAGAAGGAGTAAAACGAATCATTAATGACAAGGATAAGAAGAATAATGTGGGGATTAATTTATATCAAGAGCTTGCAGATGATTATGATTTGAAATTGGATTTAGTGGATAGAGCAATGCGTCATTGTCTTGATGTGAGTTTTAAGCGAAATGGCATTGTTGATTTTGAAAAAAATTGTTGTGTGAGATTTTCTTGCGTAAAGCCAAGGCCAAAAGAAGTATTGTGTTTGCTTGCAGAGAAGGTTGTTTTAGATGTTTCTAAAGAATTAGAAAATTTAAAGAAATAAAATTTTTAAAAAATTTGTCATAAATGCTTGCCTTTTTTTTTAAGGTGTATTATAATGGGCTCATAAAAGAACGGGCGTTCTTTTAAAAACGAGGCAAATATGAAAACTATAAATGAACAATTGCTTAAGAAAATGAAGGAATATGTTAAAACTTATCAGATGCAGAATGGCGACAGCCCTTCTTATCGTAACATAGCAAATCACTGTTTAATTTCTAGTCTATCGCAGGTCAGTAGATATATTGATATTTTGGTCTGTCGTGGAGAATTAGAAAAAGATAACAGTGGACGGATAAATGCCCTTCCATCGTTTGATGCTTCTGCCATTACACTTGCCCCTGTAGTGGGAGTAGTTACTTGTGGTAGTCCAATATTTGCTCAAGAAAACATTGAAGGTGTATATGCTTTGCCAAGCGATATCTTTGGGCGGGGAGAAATTTTTCTTCTTCGTGCTGAAGGGGATAGTATGATTGAAGTTGGCATACATAGTGGCGACCTTTTGGTGATTCGTAGGTCGCAGACTGCTCAAAACGGTCAGATAGTAGTCGCCCTGCTTGATGACAGTGCAACAGTCAAAACATTTTATAAGGAAGATGATCATATTGTATTGCATCCAGAAAATAGATATTATGACGATATCATTTCTAAAGATGTTGTTATTCTTGGTGTTGTAGAGCATTGTATCCATAAATTTTAGGAGGCAAAATTGAATTTAAAGTTATTCTGTCCGCATTGTGGGCGGTGTTTAGGAGAATGTAATTCTTCTAATGATGATGGGACTTGTAGAATACTGATAAACAAGCCAACTAGGCGGAATAAAAAACATTTCATTCACGATATGAAATGTGTCAAGTGTAAAAAAGAAGTATATATTTTAATGGAATTTAATGATTAAAGCGAACCAAAAGCGTTCCAAATCTAGTGATTTTTTTGCTAGAGTTGGGACGTTTTTTTTGATTTGAATTCCAAAAATAAATTGGAATGAGTTTGTTGAAGTCTTACTTCCATAAAGCATAGGCTATAGCAATGTCAAATAGATTTTGCATAATAAAAAAAACAGGACAAGCCTGTGGTGCTGGTGGTGGAAGCCTTACCCTAAAAATTTTCAATTTTCAGGGAACCCATCGAACAAGTTCGACGCCCACAAAACTTGTGTTGTTTTAACGTCAAATGTATCTTACATAATAAAAAAACAGGACAAGCCTGTGGTGCTGGTGGTGGGAGTCGAACCCACATGATGTTGCCACCAACGGATTTTGAGTCCGTCGCGTCTGCCATTCCGCCACACCAGCATTTATCGTTGATAATTTTAACATAATAAACTTAATTGTGCAACAGTTTTTAAGATTTTTTTTGAAAAATATGAAAAAATAAAAAAAATTCGACAAAATTCAACATAATTTAACAAAAAGACGCATTTTTGTAAAATATTTTACAAAAATATGCGATATTATGTCAGTTAGCATTGACTAACTAAAAATTTAGAAATTATAATTTAGGCAAGTTAAAAAAAGGAGAAAAAATATGAAGAATAATACTTGGGGAAAAACGATTTTATCGGTGTATAAATATTTGGATAGGGTAAGTAATGCCATAGATAAATTAGTAAAGGAAAACGCTTTCAATTCTTACTATTTTACAGGAGCAAATCAAACTCGTAATGGAGTAATGCAAGTAGCGGAGAGAATTATTGAGTTGACTGAAAGAAAAAAGCGCCTGATTAATTTGCGGGTTCTTACCGATAAAGCATTGATTGAATGTGATTGTGGCTCTGCACAAATTTTGATTGAACGTTATATGGACGGGGATAGTTCGCAAGAGATTGCATCAAGGCACAATCTGAATATTCGCACATATTTTAGGCATTTAGTAAATGCAGAAGAAAAATTTACTTCGATAATGGCAAAGTTTGGCTTTGACGATAAGAAACTTTCGGAATATTTAAAAGGCGAAAAATGGATTATGGAAGTTTATGATGGTTATAACGTAGAACAGGAGAATGAGCTAGTTGCTGTTTAATTTAAGTCTGATTGGTCAAATTCAAAATAATCCTTTCGTCTTCTTGATTTATATTTCACTTTTTCTTGTAACGGTGATTCTTTCATCATATTAGGTTTCATAAGAAGATATAAGACAATCAAACAGGGCAGGCTTACTCCAACAATAATAAAGGTCATCGCGGTGTCGGAAAGGCCGTCCGTTTCTATTTCTTGAAATGAAATGTTTTCTATAATATTAAAGCGTTCATTGTTGACTGTTGGAGTAGAAAGCTGGTCGCAAAAAGCAGAATAAACATAACCAAAATCATTATATTCGTATTTGCAATAATACCAACAATTGCCTTTGTCAGGGACTAATTCATCGCCGTAAAACGATCCATAGAAAATTAAATCTGAATAGAGAAAAGGAATGTTTGCAAGTATATAATCGTCGCTCATTGCCGGTAATGAAAAAAGGTTTGTTCCAGAAGGTAGAAAAGTGCGAAAAGTTTCATTAAAGTAAGGAGTAGTGGGAGTTCCGTCCATTGGCGAAACTTCTTCTTTTTTTACATAACCCGTAAGGTCTTTATATGTGGCTAAAAAATAATTACCTTCTTCGCCAATAAGTTTAATAAAATAACTTTTAGGCAGTATAAAAAGTGGTTGCTTTTCGGTCGCGTTTGTAAAAAAAAAGCAGCCATCTTCTTCAATTTTTGCCCAGTAAAAATTATCAGCAAAAGAAATTTTCGTTTGTTGGCAAAGTAAGCCTGTTGCAAGCAAAAAGTTCATAACGAGTATAACAATTTTCATAATTTCATTTTAGAATAGGATTTTTTGTTTGCAAAATAAATATTTGTCAACTTTTATCTAAAAAAATAAGTTTTTATCGGAGAAATAATGCAAGATACAAAGTATAAATTAAGTTTAGTTGAAAAAGAAATAGAAAGAAGGGAAAGGGACGACAACCTTGCTAAATATAATAGTGGCAAAGTTATCCATAAAAAACAAATGGCATTTCATAAATGCAAAAAGAAAAATCGGTGGGTTTTTGGTGGAAATCGTTCGGGAAAAACTGAATGTGGTGCAGTTGAAACAGTGTGGCTTGCAAGGGGAATGCACCCATTTAAACAAAACAAACCCACGTCATCTTGGGTGGTAAGTTTGTCTAAACAGGTTCAACGCGACGTTGCACAAAGCAAAATTTTGCATTATTTGCGAAAAGATTGGATTGAATCGGTTGTGATGTCAAGTGGGCGAAGCGATAGTGCAGAAGCTGGAATAATTGATTTTATATTAGTGAAAAACGTATTTGGTTCAACTTCTAAAATAGGTTTTAAAAGTTGCGATCAAGGAAGAGAAAAATTTCAGGGCTCTTCCTTAGATTTTGTTTGGTTTGATGAAGAACCGCCTTATGATATTTATCAAGAATGCAGAATGAGAGTGCTTGATAGAAAAGGCGAAATTTTTGGCACGATGACTCCGCTTAAAGGGCTCACTTGGGTGTATAACGAAATTTATCTAAATGAAAAACAAGATGAAAATATTTGGCACGAGGAAATGGAATGGGCGGATAATCCATATTTAGATAAAAAAGAAATTGACGAGATGACAAAAAGTTTGTCTCAAGAAGAACTTGAAAGCAGAAGATATGGAAAGTTTATGCAGTGTGGCGGGCTTGTTTATAGTGAATTTGAAGAGCAGGTGCACGTCATTGAACCTTTTGATGTTCCAAAGGAATGGTTTGACAACATTTCAATTGATCCTGGACTCAATAATCCGCTTTCAGCCCATTGGTATGCACGTGATTATGATGGTAATGTTTATGTAATTGCAGAGCATTTTGATAAAGGAAAAGATGTTGTATATCATTCAAACCGAATTAAAGAGATTTCAAAAAGACTGGATTGGCACTGGACTAATGGAAAGATTTCTGCATTAATAGATAGTGCTGCCACGCAAAGAACACTTGCAAGCAGTAAAAGTGTGGTGGAACTATTTTATGAAAATGACATTTTGGTTAATCCAAAAGTCAATAAAGATATGTTTAGTGGAATCAGTAAGGTTAAAAGTTATTTACGAGACGGGGAAGGTAAACCGCATTTGTTTATATTTAAAAATTGCGTGAATTTGATTTCAGAAATTAAAGGTTATTGGTGGGGGGATAACGATTTGCCTATAAAGAAAGATGACCACTGTTTAGACGAAATGCGCTATTATTTAATGCACATTTCTAAAAGTTTAACAAAAGAGCCTTCAAAAAGTTTGGTGCAGAAAGATAAGGAAAAATTAATAAAAAAATTAAAAAGAAGATTTTAGCTTATCAAATAAATATGATTTTGCAAAATAGGGGTTGATTTATAATTTAATAAAATTTTTAAATATTTTGTAATTTATTTGGAAAAAATAATGTAATATGTTAAATTAAATATATATTTGACGATATATTGACTTTTATTATTTTACTCGCAACAAAAAATAGTTTGCTGGGGGATATAAATGAAAAAAATATTAGTGCTAATTTTTGCATTTTGTATGGTGCTTGTAGGTGGCGGCGTGGCTCTTACAAGTGGTTTTTCTTATGCAGAAGACGAGCACGCTGCTATGGAATTTGTTTATAATATAACTGAATTGCACGCCGCAATCAATAAAGGGGGCAATGCAATAATATTAGGCGCCGATATAAAAGGGACTCCAATCTTAGATGCACATGGCAAAGTCATTGGCTACGAGCCAGTTGAAATAAATGTTGCTAAATTAGTTTCATATTCTGGAATACTAAATGGTTATGGATTTTCAATTATTAATCCAAAATTCTATTATGAGATTGGCGAAGGGGAAGGACCTGCAACAAGTAGTTATATGGGTTTAATCCCACAAGCATCAAAAGCAACGATTAAAGATTTGAAGATTGAAGGTGAAATAACATATGATCTTGCAAATTTGTCGTCTGGCGGATATGTTGGTGGAATAATAGGATTTGGAGAGAATACTTCTATTTCAAATTGTGAAATTAATGCAACAGATATAAAATTTGAAAACGCTGCAAATAAAAATTTTAATTTTGGTGTGATAGCAGGCGGGATTAAAGGCACAGATTCAAAAGTTGAAGAATGTTTGGCATATTACAATTGCAATATTGCATTAGATGAAGCGGTAAGGGTTTCAATTGGTGGTCTGGTTGGCGAATTGACATATGGAGAAATTGCAAACTGTTTAAATTTTGGTAATATTTCATATGCAGTAAAAAACGGTATTGAAGCAAAAGAAAATTCATATCAATATGTAGGTGGCCTTGTAGGTGCTCTTTATGAAACAACATCAAAAGTTCGCAACTGTATTTATGCTGGAACTTTAAGTTATACCCTATTTGAATCGTCATATATTGGTGCTATAGTAGGGGCTTGTCCAACAAACTTTACAGAAAGCAACATTATATATGACTATTATACTCAGGGTGGACAGATTATCTATCCTATAGGCAATAAGACTGACATAGTGAAAACAAACCTTCAAAAACTTAGCAATGTTAATGCAAGCTATACAACAGTCAATCAAGCGGTTTTACAAGATAAAACATTGTTTTATGGAGCTTTGAAATCTTGGGATTTTGATAAGGTTTGGGATTATCGAAATTCAAGAATTGCTTTACAGCGATTTGAAATGTTTGAATTTAAAATTAGTGATAATTTTGAAGTGGGCTCAGTATTTTCTGCGATAAAAAAGCCAACGCTAGATAATAAAGATTATCATTATGGTTCGCCTGTAATGTTTACTGTTCAACTGAATGATGATAAAGACAACAACTGCGTAGGTTGGTTTAAAAATTTGACAATTTATAAGGGCGGAAATCCAATTGACGCGCCTGCAGATTTGACTGAAGATGCAGCAAATGGCAAATGGACATTCTCTTTACAAGCAAATGCAAGCACAGCGGGGACATATTCGTTTAGCGTAGAGCAAGAAAACTGTGATTGCTCAATTATGACAGAAGATATTGCTAAAGGTGGCGTTCGTATGTTGGACGCATCATCGGCGACAACATCTTTATCGTTAAGATTTAACTATTCAGTAAGAAATCAAACTGTTGTTGCGACGTCAAATGGAATTTATACTTTTGCTGGTTGGGACATTTATTTACTTAATGCTGGAGAGTGGACAAGACTCAATAATGACGAACAAAAGATTTTAGATGAAGAATTGAAAATCAAGTATGATCGTGCAGCTGAAAACAATTATCAGAAAAAAGATGACTCTCATATTTTTAATCAACAATTCAAGTTGGTAGCAACTTATACAGAAAATCCTGCAAACGTTGTTTTTGAAGGCGATGATAATGTTTTGTTGGTTACATTAAACGGTGAAGAGTTTGATGGAACAAATCCTATTAAAGTGCCAAAAACAGCAAGATCGATTGTTTTAAAAGTTACTGTTAAAAACGGATATGAATTAGATATTCAAGCGTTGCATTCGGTTATTAAGGATTTGGCGACTGTTGACTATACTGTTGATGAATATTTTATACCTGTAAACTTTCAAAACGATACTATTGTTGACGAAGATGGAAATAAAACATATTCATTTAATCTTGACATCAGTGCAGTGGAAGAAATAAGATATAAAGAAATTGTTTTAAATGAAGAAGATACAATTATAGGATTTATAATTTCATTTAAAACGCTAAAAACGGAAGGTGGCGCAAGTGGAGATTTAATGTGGTTATGGCTTACATTAGCTGGTGTTGGAGTTCTTCTTGTTATTGGTATTGTAGTTATAATAATGGTTAGACGCAAAAAGTATGGCGGGAAAGGCTCTGCAAAAGGTGGCAAAAAAGGCGGAAGCGTAAAGAATGCACCAAAAGCTAAAGCAGAAAGTTATAGAGATTATTTCATTTAAGTAAAAAATACTAGCATTATGCTAGTATTTTTTTTGTTAGGCCTTAATATTCTCTGCAAAAGAATTGTTGACCAAATTTACATAATTTGGAGAGTAATTTTCATCGCTTGCGCTATTAAGGACATCAATCAAGCGATTGAATGATGCTTGAGAAAGTATCATATCACTACTCCACGCATTGATAGAAAGATATTCTTCAACGGCGATTTCAAGTTCTTCAATGGTCATACCGCTAAAGGAAGGTTGAAGTGCTTGTGCAGAAAGGGTATAAGAGTTTGATATAAGATATTCATAGCCCTTTTTGACAGCTTTTAAGAAACTTTCAGCCTTATCTTTGTTGTCCGATAAAAAACTTGATTTTGCAACGAAACAAGTGTAAGGTAATTGACCGGCATATTTTGCTACTGATTGGAGAACATATCCGTTGCCAGCCTTTTGCAGATTTGTTGCGTTTGGTTCAAATAAAGTGCAATATTCGTTACCAGAAGTAATAAATTCACTTGCAATCATATTGAAAGCAACGTCGGTGCGAAGGTTGACTTGGTTTTCGCCTGTGCCTATAGTAAGGCCTGCTTCTTTGATGACGTATTCAAGTGTCATTGCTGGAAGTCCGCCAGATCTTCCGCCTATAATTGTTTTTCCGATAAGGTCAGTTAGATTAAAAGATTCGGAGGCTTCTTTACCTACGATAAATGAACCATCAGTTTGTGTAAGTTGCCCAAAAATTACCGGCTTGTCTTTGATATTTTCAGCATAAACGACTTGTTCCGGCCCGATAAGTGCAATGTCGGCGCTATTACTGATTAGGGCAGTCATAGAAGCGTCAGAACCTGTTGCACTTTCAAGTTCAACAGTTAATCCTTCTTCATTAAAGAATCCCATATTAAGGGCTACATAAAGCGGTGCATAGAAAATGCTGTGCGTTACTTCATTAAGCCTGATTTTGTTGCTATTGCCACAACCTACAAAAATAGTTCCAGTGCCAACTGAAAGTATAATTGCAATTACAAGTAGCATTATTTTTTTTATTTTTTGCATTATTCCTCCTTACAACACAATTTTATGAAAAAACAGGGCAATGTGTGAAATGAATTGACCTTTTGCTTGATTTATGCTAATATAGTCATATGAAAATAGTTGCAGGAAAGTATAAAGGGAAAACTTTGATTGATAGACCATTTGCGCATATTCGCCCAACAGCAGATATGGTTAAGCAGTCTATATTTAATAAGTTGCAATTTGAATTGGTTGATGCAAGGGTGCTGGATTTGTTTTGTGGGACGGGGGCATTAGGTGTTGAGGCGTTAAGCCGAGGGGCAAAAGAAGTGGTTTTTGCTGATTTAGATGTTCGGTCAGTTAAACTTGCAAAAGACAACCTTGCGTTAATCGGTAGTCCTGCAGAAGCAAAAGTAATTACAGGTGATTTTAGGCAAACGATTGCAAAACTGCAGGGGCAAAAGTTTGATATTATACTTATTGATCCGCCTTATAAAAGCGGAATTTATGAAGAATGCCTGTCGCTGATTGATAAGGCAAACTTGCTTGAAGATGAAGGGATAATTGTGTGCGAGCAAGAAAATAACATTGAAATTTCATATGAGCCGTTTTGTCTTCTTGATGAACGTGTTTATGGGATAAAAAAAGTAGCATATTTAAACAAATAAAAAATCCTCGTATTCGAAGATTTTTTTATTTTGCAATGTTATGTGGTGAAATGAGTTGTTTATATTTTAATTCCTTAAATTAAGTTTTTTGATTAGAAATTATTGATTATAATTGCCTTTTCGTCATCTTCTGGTGGCTCAAATAAAGCTTTGTTTTTGTCAAAATTTTGCAAGTGCAATTTTGCCCATTGTGGTGGGCGAGAAGTGACAATGCGATTTTTTAAGATTTCGTCAGGGGCGTATAGGTAATAATGTAATTCTCCTTATTTTAATTGTATCAAATAAAAAGTTTTTGTCAATAAATTTTCAAAGGAGAAGGTATGAAAAAGCTATTGATTGTTATTTTTGTTTCTTGTTTTTGCTTGACTGGGGTTGCTTGTGAAAAAGTGATAGAATTAGAAGGGGCGTTCATTACAGAAATTACTAGTGCAGGTAGTGATAATTTTGGTGTAAAAATCACTTATGCTGACGATTCTAGATTGGGCGGAAAGGTAGTTGACACTCAGGTGAAATTTTCAAAAAGGGGAGAAATTCTAATCTGGCAAGAAGGGGGAGAAAAAATCCACTATACAATTGAAGATTATGACGAATGGTATTCTATGACGGTTATTTTTGAAAAAGAAGAAGGAAAAGAAAAATTTGAACGCTTTGATGAAGTGTTAAGTAAATCATATTTCTTTAGTAGTGAGCAAAGTCAAGACGTAACCTTTAGGGCTGTTGTGGGAGATATTGGGATAAATTCTGCACAAACAGGCGAAATTTTGGTTGATAGTGAACCTATTTCAAAACAATTTACATTAAAGATAAGCAAAAATTAATAAAATTTGCTTTTCTTTTTTTTGTTTTTATAGTAAAATATTCATAGGAGAAAGATATGCTTAAGGTAAATAATTTATTTTTGAGATATACAAGAGAATTTTACGCGTTGTATAATATTAATTTAGAAGTCGCAGACGGGGAAAGGGTTGCTTTAGTAGGTGAAGATGAAAGCGGAAAAACAAGCCTGTTAAGGATTTTTGCGAAAAGCGAAAAGATGACCAAGGGAGAAGTTTTTATTCGCGATATACCAATTGACAAGTTGGATTATAAGACCGATTTGGTTGCGGGATATGTTCCTGCCTGTCCTGAATTTTTGGAAAAGAAATCTGTTTATGATAATTTGAGATATGTGCTTAAGATTTGGGGCTATAGTGAAGGGGAGATTGAAAGTAAAATCAATGAAGCAATCATTGAATATTCTCTTGAAAAAATAAAAGATACAAAAGTGAAAGATTTGTCTAAAGAAGAAAAATATGTTTTATCTTTGATTAGGCTTACATTTAAAAATCTTGATTTACTTATGGTTGACAATATCTTTGATGATTTAAACGAAACAACATTAGAAGTGATTATGTCTTTAATTAATCAACTTGTGGCAAAAAATACAACGCTCATTGTTGCAACAAAAAAGGAATGGATTGCAGATAAACTTTGCAATAGAAAAATATATTTTAAATATGGTTCTATTGTTGATAGTCTTGATTAAAGTAAAATTTCGTCTTTAGGAGAAGGGGGATTCCCTTCTTCTTTTTTATTGCCAAGTATATTAGAAAGGGGATTTTGTTCACCTAAAAGTGAGGATAGCATTGATAAAGGATTGTTATTTCCATTAAATAAAGAAAGAATATTGCCTATTTTGTTGCTTTGAGAATGAGTGTTGTTCTCTGATGCTTCAGGTGGATAATTTGAAAATGCTTGGCTTTTTTGTTGAGAATTAGTTTGTGTGTTTTGGCTATTTAAAAACAAATTTAAAAGTTCAAATATGTTATTGTTCATATATATTTTATATTCAATAATGCGTTGAAAATTGACTTTTTTGTTGTCAATTAAATTGATATTTTGCATATATTGAAGTAGGGGGAAGTATGGCAAAATTTTCACAATTCAAATCTAATCCACAAGAGAATAAAATTGACGAAAAACAAATAAGAGAAAAATATGATGAGTATAAGTCTATGAATAAAGATGAACTTAATAAAACGCTTTTATCGGAAGTTGCTAAGCAAAAAGCAAGCGGAAACTTTAATTATTCTCAACTTGAAAATATGGTAAATTCTTTGCAAGGTATGTTGCCTGAAAGCGATTTTGAAAATATTAGGAACTTATTAAATTCGCTAAAATGAATAAGCTAAAAATAGATAAGCTGCTGTTTGCAAGAGTTAATATGTTGTCGGGGAAAGATGAGTGTGAGTGTATTGTATATGCAAATGATTTTGAAAGGACAAAAAAGATATTAAATAAAAATAAGATAAAAATTCTAAATGAATATTTATGCATAAAAGCATTCAGGGTAAAATTGAACAGGGGAGCTATTTTATCTCTTTCAATGGTGTCTCAAATTAAGTTTATTTCAGCCATTTCAAAAGTTCAAACTTTAATGCACGTGGCAAAAGATATCTTGGGTGTAAAAGATTCGCATTTGACTGGCGAAGGTCAAACGATAGCTTTCATTGATACGGGAATCTCGTCTCATTTGGATTTTTATTTGGGGCAAAATAGATTGATTTTTTTTAAAGATTTTGTGGGTGAAAAAAGTTTGTGTTATGACGATAACGGACACGGCACTTTTGTCGCCGGGGTTGCTAGTGGCAATGGTGCGCTGTCTTGTGGGAAGTTTTGTGGTGTTGCGCCTAGGAGTAAAATCATTTCATTAAAAGCTCTCGACCGCCAAGGTGAAGCGTCTGCAGATAAAATTTTGAATGCCATGGAGTGGGTATATGATAATTACAAAAAACACGACATAAAAGTCGTGTGTATGAGTTTCGGAAGTGAAGCGCTTGGTTTGAATGATCCAATTATGAACGGCGCTGAAAGCTTGTGGCAAGAAGGTGTTTTTGTTGTGTCTGCTGCGGGTAATAGTGGGCCAGAATATCAGTCGATAAAAAGTCCAGGAGTGTCAAATAAAATTGTTACGGTAGGGGGATTTGATGATAATAGAATGGGAGATGTGTTTGATGAAAAATTTTTTGAGATAGCAAATTTTTCTTCTCGTGGCCCGGCGTTCAAAAGATTCAAGCCAGACTTGGTTGCTCCTGCGGTAGATGTGATTTCTTGCGGTGTAAAAAAAAGATTATGTTAAGCTAAGTGGCACAAGTGTGGCTACGCCTATGGTTGCTGGGGTTTCTCTTTTGTTGTTAGAAAAGTATCCAAATTTGACTCCAAATGAAATAAAAAAGATGTTGTCTTTTTCCTGTAAATCAATTTGCTTCAATCGTAATTTCGAAGGATTTGGCTATCCAAATTTGAAACGATTACATATTAATTAGCGTTGTCTTTTTTCGCTATGGATTTTTTTATAACATCGCAAATGTGGTCGCAAATGTCAATTTTAACACTTTTTTTTAACTTTTTTTCATTTTTTTCACTCAATTCTATTAAATTATCTAATTTATCAAAAAGTTTGCTCTTGTCAAAATTTTCTTCTTCTAAATATTCGGCGTGTCCCAATCGATGAAAAAGTTTGGCATTTTCAATCTGGTCGCCCCTTGAACAATTTTTAGAAAGTGGTATTAAAAGCATTGGTTTTTGAAGGGCTAAAAATTCATTAATAGCGCCTGAGCCCGCTCTTGAAATGACAAGGTCGGACAGATTTAAAAAGTCGCCAATGTTGTGAGCGTATTCGAATGGATAATAATTTTTGTGTTTTATGTTTTCTAATTTGTTTTTTCCGCAAATGTGAATAACGTTGAATTTTTCGCAAAGCTCATTCAAATTTTCTTTAACAATTTTATTTAAAAAACCTGCTCCACTCGAACCGCCAACAACAAGCAGGTTCTTTTTTTTGTGATCCAAATTTTTGTAAAATGAAAGTCGAGTTTTATCACCGTTTAACACTTCGCGTCGAATGGGTTGTCCCGTCCAAATGCACTTAGGTGAAACTTTAGAAGTCTCTTCAAAAGCGGTGCACATATAGTCGCAAAATCTTAAAATTATTTTATTTGCAAGTCCCATTGTTAAATCGCTTTCGTGGCTGACTATACTTATTTTTAATTTGCGTCCCGCGATGACGACGGGCAGGGCGACATAGCCACCTTTGGAAAAAATTGCAACAGGAGAAATTTGTTTTAAAATTTTTTTTGACCGTCTGATTGATTTAAAAAGTTTAAAAGGAATTGTTAAATTTTTTAATGTTAGTTTTCTTTCAAGTTTAACGCTTTCGATTTCGTGGAAGGTGATGTTTTTGTATTTTGCAAGGATTTCTTTTTCCATACCGTTGCTTCCGATGTAGTGAAGTTCAAATTCTTTTTCAAGTAATTCTGCGATGGCTAGTGCAGGGTAAATATGTCCTGCAGTTCCGCCGCCGGTCAATACAATTTTTTGCATTTTTTTTGTTCTCCTTTTTAAGTTAGTATATGCCAATAAAAGGCTTTTTATATTAAAAAAACAAATGAATAATTATGCATAAATGTGAAAAGATATAAAGACAAAAATTTGTATAATAAGTGCAAAATTAATTTGTTTAAAATGGAAAATATGTTATAATAATACAAATAAACGAATTTAAGGAGAGCTATGGCAGAGAAAAATTATGACGCAAAAGATATAGTTGTTTTAGAAGGGTTAGATGCGGTTAGGCTTCGTCCCGGTATGTATATTGGCACTACTGGAAGTAAAGGAATGCATCATCTTTTATGGGAAATTGTAGATAATGCTATTGATGAAATTTCAAACGGGCACGGGGATACAATTAAAATTACAATCCATAAAGACAACTCCATTACAGTTGAAGATAATGGTAGGGGAATCCCTGTTGATATTCACCCAACACTTAAGAAGAGTGGTGTTGAAGTTGTTTATACTACTTTGCACGCAGGTGGCAAATTTAATAATGATAATTACAAATTTTCAGGTGGTCTTCACGGGGTTGGCGCTTCGGTAACAAATGCTCTTTCTAAATGGTGTAACGTTACCGTTTTCAAAGGTGGCAAAGAATATAAAATCGAATTCCATTCTTACACAGATGAAAAAGGAAAAACTCATAGCGGGGTTGCAAAAGGTCCGTTGCAAGAAATTGGCAAAACAAAGAAGTCAGGGACAATGGTTTCATTCTTGCCAGATGAAAGTATGTTTGGAAACTTGAAGTTTAGTTTTGAATCAATCACAAATCGTGCAAGGGAGCTTGCCTTTTTAAACAAGTGTTTGACGATTGAAGTGTATGACGACAACACTGGCGAAGAAGAGAAATATCACTATGATGGCGGGATCGCAGATTTTGCTGATTATTTAGTGGAAGGGAAAACAAAGCTTTTTGGTAAGCCTGTTTATTTTCACGCTGAAGAAAAAAACTTTGATTTAGAAGTTGCCTTTGTTTATACAGATAGTTATACAGAAAGTTCTTTCTCTTTTGTAAATAACATTCCAACTATTGAAGGTGGGACTCATGAAACGGGCTTTAGAAGTGCATATACCAAAGTTATGAATGACTTTGCAAGGTCAAATAACTATATTAAAGAAAAAGAACCAAACTTTTTGGGTGAAGACTTTAGAGAAGGTATAACCTTTATTGTTGACATTAAAATGAATAATGTTCAGTTTGAAGGACAAACAAAAACAAAATTAGGCAATCCAGAAGCAAAAACTATTGTTGAGAGTTTGACGATATCTGCTCTCACAAGGTTTTTTGCGGACAAGAAAAATCAATCTATCGCAGATGTGATTATAAGTAAAGCAAAAGGTGCGGCTAAAACAAGAGAAGCTGCGAAAAAGGCAAAAGAACTCACTCGTGCAAAAAATTCTGCTGAAAACTTTAATTTAGTTGGTAAACTTGCCGCTGCAACCGGAAAAGACCGTGCTAAATGCGAATTATTCATCGTCGAAGGGGATTCGGCGGGCGGCTCGGCAAAACAAGGTAGAGATAGAAAATATCAGGCGGTTCTTCCATTAAGGGGGAAACCTTTGAATGCAGAGAAAAAGAGAATTGACCAAGTTCTTGCAAATGAAGAAATAAGGACAATTATTTCTGCACTAAATACAGGTATTGGTGAAGATATGGACCTTTCGTCGCTTAGATACAACAAGGTGATTATTCTTTCCGATGCCGACCAAGATGGTGCACATATTAGGGCAATTTTACTTACATTCTTCTTTAGATATATGCGTCCACTTATTACAAATGGACATATTTATATTGGTCTTCCACCTTTATATAAGGTTTATAAGAAAGGATATGAAGAATATGTTTATTCTGATGCTGAACTTCCTGCGGCAATAGAAAGAGCAGGAAAAAATTATAATCTTCAAAGATATAAAGGTCTTGGTGAAATGAATCCAGATCAACTTAAATATACCACTATGGACGAAGAGAAGCGAACTCTCATTCAAGTAACAATCGAAGATGCTGCTGCAGCAGAAAAAATAGTTACCACATTGATGGGGGATGATATTGATGCTCGTAAAGCATACATCAATCAACACGCAAACTTCGATAGAGAAGACTACTTTATGAAAAACTACAAGAAAGTAAACTAGGAGAAAATATGGATAAAGAAAACTTTGAACAGTCTACAATGGACGTTGGCTCACAAGATAAAGGGGATAGAGACATCTTAACAAGTTCTGGTAAAGATCACAGTGGAATCATTTTTAGAAGTATGACTCAAGTTTTGCACGATTCAATGATTCCATACACAGAATGTGTTGTGCTTGATAGAGCTCTTCCACGTGTTGAAGACGGATTAAAGCCTGTTCAACGAAGAATTTTATATGCAATGATCGAAGAAGGCAATACTCCGGACAAGCCATTTAAGAAAAGCGCAAATATCGTGGGGACTTGCCTTGGTAGATATCACCCACACGGTGACTCATCTGTGTATGATGCAATGTGCAGAATGGCACAAAATTGGGTGCTTCGTGCTCCACTTATTGAAGGGCACGGAAACTTTGGTTCTGTTGATGGGGATAGCCCTGCGGCATATCGTTATACAGAAGCAAGACTTGCTCCACTTGCATTAGAACTTATGAGGGACCTTGACAAAGACACTGTTAGGTGGAGTTTAAACTTTGATGATACTCGAAAAGAACCAGATATGTTGCCGGGAAGATTTCCAAACCTTCTTGTAAATGGCGCTTACGGTATTGCGGTAGGTGTGGCGACAAATATTCCACCGCACAACTTAGGAGAAACTATTGATGGCGTTGTTGCATATATTGATGATCCTAATATAACTATCGAAAAACTTATGAAAATTATAAAAGCACCTGATTTCCCAACAGGTGGCATTATAATTTCACAAGATGGGGGCTTAGAACAAGCTTATAAAACAGGTAAGGGTAAAATATCGATTAGGGCAAAAGTTGCGATTGAAAAGAGTGGGGACAAGATTTCTATTGTGATTACTGAACTTCCTTATCAAGTAAACAAAGCGATGCTTTTGCAAAAAATTGCCGAATTAAAAGAAACCAACAAAGACAAACTTGCGTCAATAACCACAGTTCGCGATGAGTCAGATATTCACGGAATGAGAGCTGTTGTTATGCTTAAAAAAGATGCAAATCCGCAAAAGATTTTGGATTATCTTTTCAAATCTACAAACTTGCAGGTATCATATGGTATCAATATGGTTGCAATTGCTGATGGTAAGCCAAAATTATTGAATTTGCTTGAAATTATCTCATATTATACTGCTTATCAGCGTGAAATTGTTGTTCGCAGAACGAAATATGACCTTAATGTTGCAAAGGAAAGGGCTCATATCTTAGAAGGCATTTTAATTGCTATTAAAAATATTGATGAAGTAATTAAAATTATTAAAAAGAGTGCAACTACAAGCGAAGCCAAGCAGAAATTAAAAGATAAGTTTGCTCTGTCAGAAAAACAAGCGCAGGCTATTTTAGATATGAAACTTTCTCGTCTTGTTCACTTAGAAGTAAACAAGATTGAAGAAGAACTAAAGGAACTTCATAAGAAAATCAAAGAACTAGAAGGCATTTTGGCGTCTAAAAAACTTCAATTTGAAGTTGTAAAGAAAGAACTTCTTGAAATCAAGAAAAGCTATTCAACGCCAAGAAAAACAGCCATCAACACTGATGGAAATGTAAAACTTGAAACTATTGATGAAGACGCTCCAGAACCAGTGAAGTCATTTGTGGTTGCTATTTCAGCAGGCAACACGATAAAGAAAGTTACTACCAAGAATTATGCGATGAGTCAAAAAGGAATCGGGGAAAACACCGTCCTTACAGACCTTCCGCTTCAAATGGAAACGCTTTCATCTGATGAGCAAATCCTTATATTCACAAACCAAGGTAACGTGATTAAGAAAAAGGTATCCGAACTTACTGAATGCAAGTGGCGAGATAAAGGCGCATCGCTTCTTTCAATTGAAAAAACAAGTGGATTAAATGAAATTCCTGTTCGCTTTATGAAAATAGAGAAAAAGGGCGAAGTTCTTTTTATGACAAAGCAAGGAATGGTTAAAAAGAGTGATATAAATGACTTAATTACTATAAAATCTTACTATCAGGTTTGCAAGCTTGGAGAAGATGATGAAGTTGTTTCAGTTGAACTTGAAAAGAAAGGGAAAAGCATTTTGATGCTTTCAAGAAAGGGTATGTCTCTTAATTTTGACACATCAGAAATTCCTGTTCAAGGCAGAATCTCTGGTGGAGTGAAGGGTATGAACCTTGACGAAGGCGACAGTTTAATCTTTGCAAGTCAATTAGATTTTTCTCATGTTATAGTAGTTGCTGAAAATGGTTATATTAAAAAAATCAGCACAAAACAATTCCCATTATCTCCAAGATATAGAAAAGGATTAAAATATATTTCATTTGCGAAGAACGGCAAAAATGTGTTTTATGCTTGCAGTGCTGATGGGAATATAACCTTGGCTGTTGATTTTGGACTTAAAATTTTGCCACTTGAAACAAACAAATTCCCACAAACAGATAGGCTTGCCACAGGCAATGAAGTAATTAAGAAAAACTTCTTGACAATTAATAAACTTATAAATTAAAACAAATACCGCAAAAAAAGCGGTATTTTTTTTATGTCTAAATAATAGATTATCATAACTAGGAAATTCTTTCGACAATTTTGTCTGCTCTTTCAGGTTTAATCGACAAAATTCTCATTGGTAAAAAACTAGGGATCTTCTATCATTAAAAGCGAGGTTTGTGATGCCATTTTGT
This sequence comes from Clostridiales bacterium, assembly GCA_015069325.1. Classification (GTDB taxonomy): domain Bacteria; phylum Bacillota; class Clostridia; order Christensenellales; family UBA1242; genus Caccovivens. The sequence continues at coordinate 19,753 of SVIV01000002.1, read as the reverse complement.
GTTATCAAATCGAGGACAATTAAAATTATTTGTGCATTTTTGGTTATAGCGGTGCTTCTCACGATTTCTTATGAAGGAAGTGCATCTGCAATGGTGTGGCTTGGTTCATCTTCAAGGCTGGTGCCTATATATAATGTTGCTACAGAGAAAAAACAGGTAGCAATCTCTTTTGATGCTGCGTGGGGTGCAGATAAAACAGAAGATATTATGAAGGTTTTAAAGGAATTTAATGCTGGTGCAACATTCTTTTTAGTCGGATTCTGGGTTGATGACTATAAGGATTTGGTCAAAAAAATTGATGAAGAAGGTTTTGAGATTGGCACGCATTCAAATACCCATCCGGATATGGTTAAATTAAGTGAAGAAAGTATTAGAGAAGAACTTACTACGTCTATTGCCAAAATCAACCAAATTACCGGCAAAGAAGTTGACCTTTTCCGTCCGCCATATGGCTCTTACAACAACACATTATTGAAAGTGTGTGATTCGATGAATTTAAAGGCTATTCAATGGGACGTGGATAGTTTAGATTGGAAAGGGTTAAGTGCGGGTGATATTTGCAAACGAGTGATGACCAAAGCCAAAAATGGTTCGATAATTTTAATGCACAATAATGCAGACAATGTGGTTGAAGCGACAAGGCTTACTTTAGATTACCTTACAAAAGCGGGATATGAAGTTACTTCAATAGGGAAACTTGTTTATCAAGATAATTACACGATAGATGCAAATGGAACGCAACACGCAAAATAAAAGGAGAAAATATGAATAATACTACATCAATACAAAATAATAAAGGAAAATTACAAGGCAAAATTTTACAGTCGCCACAGCGTTCGTTTGAAGTAGAAGGAGAGTTGTTTTTTGAAGGACAAATAGTTACACAAAGGCTTTCAGATGCAAATGATATTTTGCCATTTACCATATCTGAAAAATTATTAAAGACTTATAATATAAAACTAGAAAGCGGAGTTGACGTTTGTTTTGGCGGGGAACTTCGTTCTTACAATAAAGTCATTGACGGGAAAAGCAGGCTTATTTTATCTTTCTTTGTAAAAGAAATTTTGCCTGAAGAAGATTTTGTTGACAACTCGAATCAGCTTTCTTTAACTGGTTTTATTTGCAAAACACCAGTATTTAGGACAACACCTTTCAATCGTCAAATCTGTGATATTTTGCTTGCAGTAAACAGACCAAGTTTTAATAAATCAGACTATATTCCTTGCATTTTATGGGGAAGAAATGCCAAGTTTATTCAAGGGCAAAAGGTGGGCACAAAAATAGAACTCACAGGCAGAATGCAATCACGAATGTATCGCAAAGAAGTCAGTCAGGGAATTTTTGAGCAACGCACTGCATATGAAGTTTCCTGTCAAAAAATCAACGTTTTAAGTGAAAGCCAACATCAAAGCCAAAATTTAGCATAAAACTCCATTTGGAGTTTTTTTTATTGAAAACGATAGAGAAATAGCGCTTTTCCCAATTTTTTGAAGAAAATATGCTAAAACGCTTGACAAAAAATTGGGGGGGGTAAAATAGAAGGTGTAAAAATAATTTAATAAGATGATAAAAATAAATTTTATTAATTAATTTTACGAATAAAAACAAAAAGAAAGGAGAAAGAGATGACAAAAATTAACAAACTTTTACTTACATTATGTGCTTGTATGCTTGCTATTGTGCCTTTTGCTCTTACAGGTTGCTTTGGAAAAGATAAACCTGTGCTTGAAATTTTTGCTCCGCTTAAGACAGAGTATTATGTAGGGGAAGAATTTGATACATCTGTTGGGGGATTGAAATATACCGAAGATGGAAAGACTGAATATCTTGAATTGGAAGACGTTGATATTAAATTTTTTAACACGGATACTGCAGGTGAAAAAACGTTTGTAATTAGTTATAAGGAAGCAAATTTAGAAGTGGATTACACAGTAATCGAGCCGCTTCAAATGCAAGATAAACAAGTTTATTATGTATTTATTGAAGCCAGCAAATCGTATTCAATGGTTTATTTAGATAGAGCAGAAGAAGTATTATATGTTGGTATTGGAGCAGGCAAGGACTTGCCAGAAGCAGTTGAATCCTTCAAGTCATGGGAATATAGTCAAAATAATTCTCAGTTTTCATATACAGAATCGTTGGTAGACGGAATATGTTACATTAGTGCGGTGATTGAAATAGGTATGAATGACTCAAACATTACTATTATTCCAAAAACAGCTACAACTGTAGATGTTACTGTAAGTTATGATGTGAGTGGAACTCCACAAGCAACAACTGAAACAATGGAAATTTACAATGAAGAAGCTTATGAAGCAATGCTAAAAGTTGCAGATAAAGAAGTTTATTATGTATATTTAGAAGAAGCGACAGGGTATTCAATGCTTTATTTAGATAGAGAAGCAGGCTTGTTGTATTTGGGTGGTGATAGTCAATCAAAAGACTTGCAAGATGCAGTGGATGTATTTATGGAAAGTGAATTAGGGGCTTCAAAACTAGAAGTGACTTACACCGAAGTATTGACTGATGGCAAAAGAATTGTTACGTCTTTCATTCCTATGGGGATGTCAGGATCTAATTTAATAATTACTCCAATAACTGAAACTACTATTGAAGTGACATCAAGTTCTAGCGAACAAGGTCAAGAACCAACAACTCACATCATGACAGTATTTGACGAACAAGCCTATGAAGCAATGCCAAAAGTTGCAGATAAAGAAGTTTATTGGGCTTACGATGAAGAATCTGAAAATTATTCTATGTATTATTTAGATAGAGAAGTTGGTGTTATGTATATTGGCACATTGACAGGGGATTCGCTAGAAAGTGCAGTTGCATATTTCTTAGAAAATTATGTAGGTAATGAATCAAGTAAAGCTGCTTATTCGGAAATTCTTGAAGATGGGAAACGTATACTTTCTGTGACAGGATATGATTGGAAATTTACTCCAAAAGCAAATGGTTCAGTATTGCTAGAGGCTGTTTATTATGAAAATGAAACACCTTCTTTGAGATACTTTGTTTTTGAAGCATATGACGCATAAGCATAATTAAACAAAAAAGTCAAGCCAACTGGCTTGATTTTTATTTGTCCTCTAAACAAAAGTTATAATACAAGTTCATTACTTCTAAATAGCGATATTTAAGTAAAGATGAGTAGTTTTGATTGGGGTTGACTTTTTCTTCTCTTGCTAGTTTTTCGCCTATTTTATAACCTTGAACGGCTAAGTTGTATATAGAAGAAAGATTTTCAGGGCAAGGTTTAGAAAAGAGAGTGTTGAAGTTTGCAAGGGTGGTTGAAAAATCGTGATGAGCTGAGTTAACGGCAAGTTTTGCAGTTGTTTCGTTGCAAACAGCTGTGTCAAGGCTGATGGCTATGTCATAAATATTACAGTAGAAATTAGTGCAAGATGACAAAAGTGCAGATAATGCTTTGCTTTCTTCTGTTTGCCAATTTCCATAAATGGAAATGCTGTCAAATTTTACCGAAAGAAGTTCGCTGTCGAGATTTTGATTGAGTTTGATGCTGTTTTGCACAAGTTCGGCATCAGGTTTATTAAGATATCCGCTGGAAATTATGTGGAAATAGCCATCTTTTTCCCAAATAAATCCGCCAGCACCAATTATTTGAAAGTCTTCAGCGTGCGACCTTGCTTCTGATTCTACTTGCGATTTTGATAAGGAAATTAAATACATTTCAAATTCATTAGCCTGCACTTGAGAAGAAAGATTGTTTGTTGGCACAATAAAATTAGCAAGGCAGTTGGCAATAATTAATATTGCAAGGGCAGACAATGATGCAACACAGCCAAGCAATGTTTTTTTGTGTTTTTTAAAAAAATTTGTCATAGACTCTTGATTATACTCCTAGAATGTTGTATTAATGTAGTGTATGACAAAAATCTGCAATCTATGAGATAAACTAAATTAAAAATATTTGTAAAAGACGAAAAAAAAGACTATAATTAGGTTGTAAGAATTTTGCTTTAAGGAGGATATTATGAAAATAAAACCATTATTTGATAGAGTAGTAATCAAACCCATTGAAAATGAAAGCGAAAGCAAAGGAGGAATACTTCTTCCAATGGCAGCACAAGAAAAATCTCAACTTGCTTTAGTTGTGGCTGTGGGCGAAGGCGTAAACTTTGATGGGGAAAATATCGGAATGAAGGTTAAAGAAGGGGATAAGGTGCTTTATGGTAAATTTACGGGCACAGAAATTGAGCTTGATGAAGAAAAGTTTGTAGTAATCAGTCAAACTGATATTTTGGCGGTAATAGAATAGGGGGGATTTATGGCAAAGAAAATATTAGAAGGCTTAGAAGCAAGAAAGGCGCTTGAAACGGGGGTAAATACTCTTGCAAATACTGTCAAAATTACATTAGGCCCAAAAGGGAGAAATGTTGTTTTAGGCAAAAAGTTTGCGTCGCCTTTAATTACTAATGATGGTGTTACTATTGCAAAAGAAGTAGAGCTTGACAACCCGTTTGAAAATATGGGAGCAGAACTTATTAAAGAAGTTTCGGTTAAAACAAACGAAGTGGCTGGTGACGGAACAACGACAGCTTGCGTTTTAGCTCAAGCAATCGTTCGAGAAGGAATGAAAAACTTTGTTGCAGGTGCAAACCCTGTTATATTAAAGAAGGGTATATTTAAGGCTGTAGATGTTGCTTGTGAAAAACTTAAAAGCATCTCTAAACCAGCAAAAGACTCAAGTGATATTAAACAAGTAGCATCAATTTCTGCAGGAGATGAACAAATTGGAAAGCTTATTGCTGATGCTATGGAGAAGGTAGGAAGCGATGGTGTTATTACAGTTGAAGAAAGTCAAACTATGCAAACAGAGCTTTCATTTGTCGAAGGAATGCAATTTGATAGGGGATATTTATCGCCTTATATGTGCACTAATGCAGAAAAAATGATTGCTGAACTTGATAATCCATATATACTTATTACCGATAAAAAGATTTCAAATATTCAAGAAATTTTGTCACTTTTAGAGCAAATTGTTAAGGCGGGTGAAAAACTATTCATAATTGCCGATGACGTGGAAGGAGAAGCCCTTACGACGCTAATTTTGAATAAACTAAGGGGGACTTTTAATTGTGTTGCGGTAAAAGCGCCAAGTTTTGGAGAAAAACGTAAAGCAATGCTTGAAGATATTGCAATTCTCACTGGAGCAACAGTTGTTTCTCAGGAACTTGGACTAGAACTTAAAAATACATCGATTGAAATGCTTGGTAAGGCGAAAAAGGTTGCTATAACAAAGGACGACACGACAATTGTTGAAGGCGCGGGAGATATAGAGAAAATAAAAGAAAGAGTTTTATCAATTAAAGCGCAAATTAAAGAACAAAAAAGTGAATATGAACTTGAGAAATTAAACGAAAGACTTGCAAAACTTTCAGGTGGAGTTGCAGTAATTAAGGTTGGCAGTGCTACTGAAGTTGAAATGAAAGAGAAAAAACTTCGCATTGAAGATGCACTTTCTGCAACAAAGGCAGCGAGTGAAGAAGGTGTTGTCGTAGGTGGCGGAGTTGCCCTTTTGAAAACGGCAAGCGAAATACGCAATTTAATGGAGACGCTTTCAGGAGATGAGAAAACAGGCGCAAGTATCGTGTTGAATGCAATCGAAGAACCTATTCGTCAAATTGCAAAAAATTCAGGGGTTGATGGGGGCGTTGTTGTTAATAAGATTTATGAACATATCAATGAAAGTGCATATGGCTTTGATGCATTAAATAATGAATACTGTGATATGTTTGAAAGGGGAATCATTGACCCTACAAAAGTTACTCGTTCGGCCCTTCAAAATGCAGCATCAGTATCGGCTACAATGCTTACTACTGAAGCGATTGTGGTTGAAATTGAAGATAAGAAAGAGGCAAATAATAATCCTGCTGATATGTATTAAAAAAAGACTGATTTTTCAGTCTTTTTTTGTGATGTAAAACATTTTTGTAAGTATTTTAAGCATAAGTGATTTTGGTGCGAACTTTTGAAGTTGATATAAAAATTTGTTTTTGGCACCCATAATATATTGTGGTTTAAGTTTTTTCTTTTCAATCATTTTTACCATAATTTTTACTGCTTTTTCAACGGGCATACGTTTATGTTCTCTCGAAGAAATTTTTTCGATTGAATGCTCAGGTGCGTTGCCGTATTTTTCATTAGTATCATAAGTATTGACTCTATTTTTTGTAAAGTTGGTTCTTACTTCGCCAGGACATATAGCTGTAGATTGAATTTTTGTTTTACTAAGTTCCATTCTTAGACAATCGCTAAGCATAGAAATGGCAGCTTTGCTTGAACAATAGTATGAGCGGAAAGGTATAGGGAATAGCGCACAAATAGAACTAATGTTAATGATTTTGCCATTTTCACTCATAATAGGTAGGCAGTTTTGAATTGCGTTTATAGTTCCTAAAACATTTACATCATATTGTTTTTGCACTTTTGTGTTGTCAATAAGTTCGATAGCTCCATATATGCCAAAACCGGCACAAGAAATAAGTATGTCAATTTTTCCATACTTTTCTTTAATATCCCGAAAAGCGAGTTTCATTTGTTCAGCGTTTGATACATCGCATTTATAATCGTCATCAGAAAGGCTGATTCCGATGACTTTATCTCCATTGTTTTCAAAATGTTTTCGAAGGGCTTGTCCAATGCCGCTGGAAGAGCCTGTTATAACAATGTTTCTTGGTGTGTTATTTGCTTTATTCATTATATTTCTCCATTAAATTACATTAAAATTATATATTAATTTGTGAAAATATGCAAATAATTTGACTTGGTTTTATAAAATATGCTATATTTACTAGTAAAAGGAGTCTTAAGTTGAATAAAACAAAATTCATTTTAATTATTTTATCGATTATATTTGCAATTGCAGATGTTGCTTGGTCAATTTATGAGGTTGTGAAGTATTTTATGACCGTTCCAGCACTTCGTTCGGCTTTATTCTATGCAATTTATGATATTTTAGTGATTGCATTAGGTATTGCGGTTGTAGTGATGCTTATTATGAGTATTTGGGGGAATGGTAAAAATTTCAGAAAGAAATATGGGCTTTATATGTGTTCTTTAGTATTGTCGGTGATTTTTAATTTGACATCTGTTTCTACAATTCTTTTGGTAATAACAATGTTTATATCAGATTGGACTTGGGTGAAAAATGCAGATGAAAGCAAATATCATAAAGATAATGTTATTGTTGTTCCAAGTAAGCAAGAAATAATTGCTAAACTTCGCGAACGAAAAGAAAATGGTGAAATAACAGAAGAAGAATTTCAAGAAGAACTTATGAAATTGTTGTAAAATTTAAAAATATTAGTGATGAAAAACAAGAAACAAACTTAGGTTTCTTGTTTTTTTATTTGGTAAAATTGTTTATATTTGTTATAATAAAATATATAATGCCATTTTTTAGGAGAAAAGTATGAAAAAAATGTTTCGGTCGAAATGGTCAATGATAACATATATTTTATCTTTTTGCTTTCTGTTTGTCGGCACAAGCTTGGTTTTTGCATCATGGCCAGTGCAGTCTTTGGGGTATATATATCTTTATTTTGATGTGAATAATGATGGAATTTGTGATGATAATTGGTATGACGATGAAGCAAACCCTGGCGGTGAATTGTATACGATGCAGGAATGCGATCAGTCTGGAGAAGCTTATCCAAGTCTTGCTAGTGGGACAAAAAACGTCATTATTCAAGCACTTCAAAACAATGGAATATATGATTACACTGCAGGCGGGATTGACTATACTTTTCAAGGCTTTCAAGATTCAACCGGGGAGCTGTGGTATGATAGATCTATGCAATATGTCTATACGGGCGGATATTCCTATGTCACAACTGTTTGGTCAGGTTCATATGAACTATATCCGCTATGGGACGAATATGATCCTGGTAGCGATGAAGATGAATGGTTATATATAGAATGCTATGATGACGACGAGTGGATTGGGTGTTATGATGGAAGTATATATGATTTTTCAGGTAGGATTGATTCGATAACAAAAGAAGGCTACATCTTTTTAGGTTGGTATGAAGAGTGCGATGAAAATGGTAATGGAACTGGAGACCAATGGTTTGATCAAGATGGCTATCTGATGCCTGGCAAAAGGGTATCGGCGGGGGATAGTTTCTCTGTTTATGCTGGATGGAAAGAAGATGGTTATGTTATTACTTTTGATAATCAAGATGGAACAAGCACAACAATGACCGTTAATGCCGGAGATTATTTCCCTGACGCAGTAGATATCCCAACGAATGCGGACTATGAAGAATATGTTTTTTATGGGTATTTTGCAGATACCACTATGTTTTCAACCCAGTATTATGATGAATGCGGTGATGTAACATATGAGTTCAGCAATGAAGAAGTCACGTCAGATATTACATTATATGCATATTGGTTGACTGAATTTGTTGATTTCTATGATTGGGATGGCAATTTGTATGCGTCTATTCCTTATGATAGCGCAGCAGATGAGGGCATGTTTGTTTTGCCAAATGATTGGTTTACGCCGGGATATAATTATAAAAAACAAGCAGTTGTTGGCATTTATTTTGAAGATGGGACGCAAGTTTATAATCAATCTTGTCAGTTGAATGAATCATTTTATGATGAAAATGGGATTTGTAGCATTCTTAATTTGGAATATACAGATTTATATGTAAAACTTGTGTCAAATCTTTGGACGGATTATGCAGTTGCGCCTGAGTCTGGGACGGGCACAGAGTCTAATCCTTATATAATAGATTCTGCTGAAAACCTTGCGTGGATTGCAAGTCAAACAAATAGCGGGGCTAAATACAATGGGAAGGATGTTGCTAGTAGTTATTTCTTTCAAAGTCAAGTGCATATTGATTTGGGTTCTCGTTATATCGAAGAATATGACGTCACAATAAATCCTTACTGGGTGCCAATCGGGACGGAAGATAATCCATTTAAGGGAGACTTTCTGGTGTCTTTGAATAATGAAGGCCGTCGGGAATATACGATTCAAAATATGACCACCATTTCCACAAAGTATGTAGGCTTGTTTGGATATTGTGTAAATGCGTATATTCAAAGGGTCGGTTTGACAAATGCAAATATACAAGTTTCTATTCAAGATGCCTATGTTGGTGGTGTTCTCGGTTATGGGGATTCGTGTTATATAAGTGCAAATGGTGTAACTTATTCCACTATAACAGCAAGGGTTAGTAAATACGTTGGGTGTGTAGTAGGATATGCTACACGCGTTGGACTTGTCAGTGCTCACCATTGCGCGCTTGTTGTAGCTTCTTGTGAATATGTTGGTGGAGCGGTTGGAGCATCGGGGGATGTTAGTAATAGTGGATCATTTCAAGACTCAAGCATTACTGCGACAAATTGCCAGTATGTAGGTGGAATTGTCGGCGAAGGGAATGTTAAGTATGGAAGCAGTCGAACAGAAGTTTCAGGTTGCACGATAACAGTTGCAGCGGAACAAGAAAACGATTTGACTGAAATGTATATCGGCGGAATTGCAGGCAAAGGTGAAGTCATTAGCGCAGATGTGATTGGCTCTACAATGGATGTAGAGGTTTCTTATCACATTGAAGGGTTACTGGTTAATGCATTTGCAGGGCAAAATGTTTATTTGATAAATATTGGCGGAGTCGTAGGTTATGGCAACACTGTCAATTGTAAGAGCGGGGGAGTGGTAGATTCTGATAAAGTTACTATGACGGTAAACACTACAATTTCTGAAAGTAATAATACGGCGACTTCTGGGTTTCATTCAGATTTATATGCAAATGTTGGTGGAGTAGTAGGCTTTGGAACTGCAGAAAGTAGCACGGCTGAAAAATTGACTTTGAATTATACAGCGATAAACACAAGCGAATCGGAAAATGTTGGAGTGGCGTCTTGTGCAGGCGGAATTATTGGTCAAAATTATTATGAAAAATCAAAGGCTAATATTATTCCAAATTGCACGTTGAAGGACTCTAATATAACTGCAAATGCAGTAAATACTTTAGGTGGAATTGTTGGCAAGTTTTCACAAAATACATACGGGACAGATTATAATTTGCAAATATTAAATTGTTATGTAATAAATGGCTGCTCAATTTCAACAGAGTCTTGCTTAAATGTAGGGGGGATTGTTGGAACCTATAATCAAAATGGATTGACAGACTATGCAATGTATATTAAAAATTGTATAGTGTCTGATGCCGACATTCAAGGGAAAAAATATGTTGGAGCTGTTGTTGGAACAGCAGGATGTTGCAATATAATTTCTTGTCAAGTGAATAGCGTTGCATTAAAAGGTGAAATTGTAGGTGGATTAATAGGAGTAATGTGGGACGAACACACGCTTGAACGAGAAATTGAAAATTGTGTGGTTGTCAATATTGATGTTGCGACAGATTCATTAATTCAGGCAGGTGGGTTTGTTGGGACGCAAGGTTTGTCTGCAAGAGGTGGATTTGAAGTGAAGTCCTGTTTATATATGATGGGGGATAATTCACCACAAACATTGTTTGGCCAAGATTTTGGTGCTTTTGTTTGTGATACAGTCATTCGTATAGAAAGCAGTGCAGCATTAGATACTTCTGAAATTGTAGAAAAAAATATTGCTCATTTTGCTGAAGTAGGGCCTGAAAATAATACAGGTTGCTTAATTTTTGAAAATGCAAATGGTTGTAATCTCTACTACACAGGCAGTGGCGATTGGGAATCAAGTTCAATTAAAATAGTAAACGATAAGCCGTTACCTGCGTGTTTGTGGATTGCCGCAGGCGGAGAAGACGTGACAACTGCAAAACTTGCAAACCTTGGTTATCAAGTTTATTCGGCGTAAACGGAAGTTGTTGCGATAAAAATCAGATAAGTAAAAAACAAGAAACAAACTTAGGTTTCTTGTTTTTTTATTTGGTAAAAATGACAGAATTTGTTATAATAAAATATATAATGCCATTTTTAAGGAGAAAAGTATGCAAAAAATGTTTCGGTCGAAACTGTCAATGATTACATACATATTATCTTTTTGTTTTTTGTTTGTCGGCACAAGCCTAGTTTTTGCATCACTTCCTATTAAAGCAGAAGAAGTGGAGATGATGAATGTAGACTCCGAATTAGTGCTAAGCTGGGAAGACGAAAATGGTGTTCAACAGGAGTATAGCCTTGGGTATAATGCTGCAGATGGTTTGCCTGAGAAGTTGGATTCTGCAATTTCTCCATATATACCACAACATCACGCACTCCTAGGTTGGTATGATGAGTCTTTAACAACTAAATATTATTTAAGTAATGGCGATAAAGTTGAAGAAAGCGAAGCGAATATTAAAGTATTTGCAAATGCAGCTAAAACGGATAATAATATGACATTATATGCAAATGTGGTTCCTCTTTGGACGAATTTTGCAGTTAAACCAACAGGCACAGGCACAAGAGCAAATCCATATAAAATAGAAACCGCCCAGCATCTCGCTTGGGTGGCGCAGGAAACAAATAGCGGACGAGAAACATTTGCTGGTAAATATTTAGAAGGCAATTCTCGCATAGATTTGGCTGATTATTATTGGGAACCTATTGGGACAGTAGATCATCCATTTCAAGGGAATATTACTTATTATTCTAGTGTCACAAGACGGGAGATTAGTAATATAAAAATATGCTCTCTTAACAACGTGACTTATTATGGGTTGTTTGGGTATTGTGGCAATCAAGCATATTTGGACAGAATGGATGTGTTAAATGTTGAAATTAACATAGAAAATGCTACTAGTGAATATTGTATAGGCTCGTTAGCTGGGAAAGTGTTGCGTGCACCATATGCGTGTCAAACGTCGAATGTAGAAATAGAAGTATCGACTTATGATGATGGTGGGAATGGTGCTTGTATAGGTGGTCTTTTTGGAGACTCTTCGGTTGGTGGGACTATTTTTATAGACAGTTCATATATCAACATAACGATAACAGGTTATGGGGCGGTTTGCGTAGGTGGTGTTGTTGGAAAAATTCCTTCACATGATACTAATTATAATGCTAATGATTTTTTAAATATCAATATTCAAATAACAAGTGAAGATATCAATGTTTTAAACAACAGAAACTATTATGTCGGTGGCATTGTTGGGCAATGCGAAAGTATTGATGATGTTCAAGCAAGCGACATTGAAATTTCGTTTAATTATACAAAAAGCATAACGAATGCAACATTAACTCAAGATAATAAACAAAATTTATTTATTGGCGGGCTTGTTGGCAATGGAAGTGCAGTAAACTGCACTATGAAAAATAGCAACATATCATTTACTAGCAATGAAACCTTTATAGATATTGATTTGCAAACATATTCTTTAGATGCTTGTGTAGTTTTGGGTGGATTATCTGGTCAAAACAACTACCAGTGTAAGTTTCAAAGTTGTTTGGTGAGTGACAGTAAAGTATATATAAATAGAAATATATATTCTGAGAATATTACAGGACAATATCATAATACTACTTATAGTCCAGATAGTTCTGTTGGTGGCATTGTTGGAGATGTATATTGGGGTGAAATAGACGGGAGTATTTTAAATAAGTGTGTTATAGAAGTCATTCATACCGAAACGGCCATTGCGTCGACTTATGGGGCACAAGGAGAGGTGTTGTGTGGTGGGATGGTTGGCGACACTTTCTTTATGCCAATTTGTTCTAATAACCAAGTTTTATCTTCAGAAATTGTGGTATCTGCACCTGAGTGCAAACTTGGAGGAATTTGTTCAGAAGGTGCAGGCAGGAAAGGATCAACTATAAATAATTGTTTTGTAAAAGATTCAGTATTAAAAGCAGTTGACGGACGTGCTAGTGTAGGGGGAATAGTAGGTTATGATGGCTCTGCTGAAAATTGTAAGGTTGAAAATTGTAAAATTTATGTAGGTTTAGAAAAAAGTTTTCGTTATGCAGGTGGAATTGTTGGTGAAACGCTTTTTCATGGTTATGCTGAGGGGTGTCAAATTCAAGATGTTTTTATACAAGGATTCTACACTGGCGGTATCGCGGGAAGTGTTCAGGATTACAGTATTTCTAAATGTATTGTATCAAATTGTGAAACGAGTGGTGGATTTGTTGGATATGCATCGTCAAACTTGACGATTTCGGATTGTTTGTATGTTTTAGGAGATAGTTCGCCTGATAAGTTGATAAACAGTTTTTATTTGGTTGACGGGGAAGAAATCGTATTGCAGCATATTGTTTATCGTATTAATAGCACAGCGAGTAAAAATGTTGCAACGGTTGCCACTAATGCTATGAAGAACATACAGACTCTTAAATGCTTGATTTTTGAAAATAACAGTCCATCAGGCTGGGAAAGTCTCTACTATACAGGCAGTGGCGATTGGGAATCAAGTTCAATTAAAATAGTAAATGATAAGCCGTTACCTGCGTGTTTCTGGATTGCCGCAGGCGGAGAAGACGTGACAACTGCAAAACTTGCAAACCTTGGTTATCAAGTTTATTCGGCGTAAACGGAAGTTGTTGCGATAAAAATCAGATAAGTAAAAAACAAGAAACAAACTTAGGTTTCTTGTTTTTTTATTTGGTAAAATTGTTTATATTTGTTATAATAAAATATATAATGCCATTTTTAAGGAGAAAAGTATGCAAAAAATGTTTCGGTCGAAACTTTCAATGATTACATACATATTATCTTTTTGTTTTTTGTTTGTCGGCACAAGCTTAGTTTTTGCATCACTTCCTATTAAAGCAGAAGATGGCGTAAATTATGATTCTTATTTCAATTTGTGTTTTACAACCAGTGCGGGTGGGGAGTCATCGCATACGGTTCACTTTGATTCTAACGTGGGGTGGCCACAGCAATTAGACGAGTATGATTTGCCATATATTCCGGAGTATTATGGTTTTGAAGGGTGGTATGATGGTGAAGGTGGCACAGGTAATAAATGTTATGATGAATATGGTTTAATGGTGCCCGGTTGCGCACAAAACACTGAAAAACTTTATCCAAAACTTGTTTTAGACTTGTGGACGGATTACGCGGTTAAGCCGTCAGGCTCAGGCTCGCAGGAAAATCCTTACAAAATTGCATCAGCAGAGAATCTTGCTTGGCTTGCGCGTGAAGTAAACAACGGCAATCTAAAAGGTGTCATTGCATATTATGAACAGACCAACAATATAGATTTATCCGGGCATTATTGGGTGCCTATAGGGACTGAAAGTAATCCCTTTTATGGGGCATTTACAGGAGCAAAAAATACAATATACAATATGAGAACAATTTCATCCCCATCATATATCGGTTTGTTTGGTTATTGTTCAATCAATTCCATGGTACACTTTGTGTATTTACATGATTCTCAAATTAATGTATTTTCTTCTTCGGCGTCTGGGGCAGCGTGTGTAGGTGGTGTGGTAGGATATACAGAATCTCAATTGTGTGATTGCAGGATTTATAATGTGCATTTTTATATCAGAGATTATGCATGCGTAGGTGGTGTAGTAGGGGAAAGTGCATATTCTGGTGGGGGGCGTGTATATGGTGTGGTCGCTTGTATGGCTGAAAATAGTAGCATTTTGATAAAAGAGACGATATCTTATTATGTTGGTGGAATTGCAGGTAAAGGAAGTGATGTAGGGCTTTGCGGGGCTTATAAAATGACAATCACTGATCAATCAGGCTCTTTAGGAGAAGAAAAGATTGGTGGTGTTGTTGGTTTTGGAGATGCTGATTCTTGTTATTTTAGGAATGGAGAAATTATTGTTAAATCATCACCATATGTGAATTCTAGTCATGGACTTTGCTATGCAGGCGGAATCGCTGCTAGTGGTAATGATATTAAAGAGTGTTCATTTGAAGATAGTGTAATAGACGTTACAGTAAACAACACATTAGAAGGCTATGAACAAGAAGACTATGACGGCTTTGTTTATGTTGGAGGAATTGCGGGCACGGCAAGAAGTATAACGAATGGTAAGACAATCAGTAGCGAAATCAAAGTCGCTTATTCGCTTGTTGCAAACAATGTAACTATTACAAATGAACAAAATGCTTTCAATGCAGAATGTTATGTTGGGGGCATTGTGGGAGAGCTTAGGACATCAATTTCAGATTGTTTGACGAAAGATAGCGATGTAAATGTTGATTATTCTATTTCAGCTAATAATGTTACCATTACAAGAGGAGACTATTCATTTGACGTAAATGTTTATGTTGGTGGGATTACTGGACATGGTGGTGCATCAAACTGCATCGTGTCTGCAAGTAATATAAATTCAGTTTATACTGGTAGTATTTCTAGTGTGAATTATGCTGTCGCTTGGTATGGAGTTGGTGGTGTTGCGGGATATGGCAGCAACGTGACAAATTGTCAAGTATCAGAGTGTGATGTTGTTGCAAAAAGAACGCTCAAATCAAAAAAAATATATACACAAGTTGGAGGACTTACAGGACGAGGTGGTGGTAGCAATAGTTTTGTATGTGATTCAACTATTAAAGGTTTTGAGCCAGCAGATGCGACGAACTACATGAGGGTTGGGGGTGTTTCTTCGGATGATTCTCCGAAAAACTGCCTTGTGAAAAACTGTAAAATTTATGCTTTAAGCAATGATTCTACGGATGATAATTTTATTGGTTTAGAATATGCAGGAGGAATTGTCGGGAGTGGCGATGCGACCGGCTGTCAGGCATATGATTGCGAAATTATAGGAAAATATGCAGGGGGAATTTCTGGCAGATTAGATGCGACTTTAAAAATCACAAATTGTGTTGTTTCAAATTGTGAGAGTAATGGTGGTATTGTTGGATACTATAATCACTTAACTACAGGAAATTATTTGGGGATTGAAGATTGTTTATATATTGTAGGTGAAAACAGCCCGCTTAATTTTATTGGTGCAGGCCATAGGGCTGGAGCTTCTGATGTTGTTTGTATAATTGAGAAAAATATAAATGATATAAGTGCATTCTTTAGTCAACTTTCTTATGCTAATTGTTTGCTATTTGAATGCAATTTGGGAAATTTTTATTATACAGGCAAAACGAAAAATTTTTATTCAGAGCTTGTTGATGCACGTTGGGATAAGAGCTCTCTGAAAATAGTAAATGGACAAATCTTTCCACTTGCTTTGGCAATTGCCGCAGGCGGAGAAGACGTGACAACTGCAAAACTTGCAGGACTTGGCTATATTGAATATTCTGCCACATAGATTGCAAATTTGCTTTAATAAGGTTAATAAAACAGGATACATTATGCGTATCCTGTTTTTTAATCTTTTTTTCTTTTGTCTTTAAAAAATTGGCTTATCATAGAAGAAATTTCTTGCTCGTAATGATTATCAAAATTAATTTCAACTTTGTGATTTAATCTTTCGCTTGTAAGTATCTTTTCGCAAAGACCGTCGCAAGAAGTTTTTTCTTGGCAACCATAATTAAGTTTTGCTATTCTTGCATTGGCAATGGCGCCTGCACACATAGGACAGGGTTCTAAAGTGACAAAAATTTCACAATCTTCAAGTCTCCAAGAGTGTAGTTTTTTGCAAGCTCTTTCAATTGCGATGATTTCTGCGTGTTTTAATGCGTTTTGACTTTGTTCTCTTTTGTTGTATCCACGACCGATGATTTGCCCTTGATAAACAACAACAGCCCCGATAGGAACTTCTCCTTGTGATAATGCTTTTTTTGCAAGACGCATTGCTTCTTTCATAAAATCTTTCATAATTCTATTTTAGCATATTTTTTGATTATGTAAAGTCGTTTTTGTTGTTTTTTTTATATTTTTGTTGTATAATATGCAAAAGATGGGGGGTATATAAAAGGAAACGAAATGGTTAAAAATACAAATGATAAGCCATTAACGGTGGTAAAGCGTAATATTTATAATCACGATGACAGCAGTAAGGTGTTTTTGCTGGCTATTCTTTGCCCATTCATTTTATCCTTTGTGCTTTCTGCGATTGCAAATTCTTTGGCAGAAAGTTGGGAAGTAAAAATTGAAGCGGTTACATCAAACATTTGGTTTGGGGTTATCGGCACAGTTTTATTGGTGGCTGTATATTTCGCTGTTTGGCTTGGATATAACAAAACTAAGGATATTTCTTTTCAAGCAATAAGGTTAAATCCTAAAATGCAATGGCATAGTTATCTAATTTTAATTTTGGTGGCGGTTGTTGTATTGTTTGGGTTTCAATATCTCGTTCAAGCCTTTGATTATTTCTTGGCAGGTGTGGGATATCCATTAGAAACAGGTTTGGGCTCAATAGATCCTACTGGCGCAGGCGAATATATTTATTGTGTTATTGCAATGGCACTAGTGCCGGCGGTGCTGGAAGAGTTGATTTTTAGGGGTGTCATTTTTAATGGATTACGAGAAAAATTCTCTTCGCCTTGGGCAATTTTGATATCGGCAGGTCTTTTCGCGCTTGCTCATCAGAATTTGCAACAAATTATTTATCCACTCATATTGGGCAGTGTTTTGGCAGTAGTTGTGCTTAGGACAGGTTCATTGTTTGCGTCAATGGTAGTGCATTTTGTCAATAATTTTGTTGTAGTAACAATGAGTTTTGTTGAAAATTTAACAGGCTTTTCACTAACACTTCCAAATACTTGGTGGTTTTATTTAGTAGCGCTTGGGGCTGCGATTGTGGCAGGAGTGATTTGTTTTATTATTGATAAATTTTATTTTAAACATAAAACTTCACAGCAGGTAGAAAAAAGCAAAATGCCGGTTTCTAAATATCTTTATATTGCAGTGGCAGTAGGCTTATTTATGTTTCTTTTAAATGTTTTTTTAAAAGTAATGTCTGCTACTCAAGGTGCATAAAATTAATTGTTAAAGGAGTTTATTTTGGCTAAGAATCAAAGTTTAGGCAACAAATTGAATAGAACGTCTTCTATAGCTTATTTTGCTATAGTAGTGCTTTTTGTAACAATAAAAATGCTTTCACATTATGGCGTGCTTAGTTTTTTAGGTGAAACAGGGGGCATAGTTCTTTCTGTTGTCATTCAAATAGGGTTAATGTTTTTGATAAGTGTAGGCGTAATGTGGGCTGTTACAAAAAAGAAACCACTTGAAGTTTTTAGGTTTTATGGGTTTAAAAAGATTTCGTGGAAGGGGGTAGCAATTGCTTTTGTAATGGGCATAATTGTTTATATCCTTACAGTTTATGCTTCAACTTTCTTTCATATCATTTTGCAGATGCTAGGCTTTAAATCGCCAGAAAGTGAACCTATGCAATCTTATCCTATTTGGCAATTACTATTAAACATTTTGCTTACTGCAATTTTACCCGCAATCTGTGAAGAAACTTGTCATAGGGGAATGGTTTTAAATGGAACGTCTTCGGCAAAAAAACGTTCGACCGCAATTATCCTCACATCAATTTTGTTTGGACTTTTGCATTGCAATATTGAACAATGGTTTTATACAACCTTAATCGGCTTCTTTTTAGGATATCTTGCATCCGTAATGGAAAACATTTATCCTGCAATAATCATTCACTTTACAAACAATGCATTGTCTGTATTTATGGGATATTCGCAATTCCATAATTTAGGTGCAACATTTGTATTTGACTATGTAAGCGAATTTATGTCAAACAATGCGATTATGGGAATACTTTTCTTGATCATTTTGTTGGCATTTTTGGGATTGTTGCTTAAATTTTTGACAGCATTGTTGTTTAAGCATACTATTTTAAAGCAAATACATTCCCTTAACAATAAAGTGCTTAAGCAAATGGAGAAAGATGACTATTTGCAAGATTTATCTAGCATTGTTAAATCGGGAGAAACGTGTAAACCACCAACAGAAATGCAAGACTTTTCCAAATTCAAAACTTTATTTTATGAATATGGAAAGGATTATGGATTTACAAGCGAATTAAAAAGAGAAGTAGGAGAAGATTTGCCAGCAAAGAAGGATTGGGTATCTACGGCGTTTAATGTTGCGTCTATAGTTATTTTGTCAGCAGTAACTATTATGTCCTTTATTTGGGGGATAATATGATAACAATTAATATTCTTTGTGTGGGCAATTTAAAAGAAAAATTTTGGCAAGATGCATCAAAAGAATACGAAAAAAGATTGTTAAAGTTTTGCAAATTAAATATTATTGAACTTGCTGAACAAAATAAATATGAAAACATAGACAAAATAAAAGAAATGGAAGGGGAAGATATAATTAAGCATCTTGATGGTAAGTCCTTTCTCTTGGATATTGGTGCAAAACAATACTCAAGTGAAGAATTTGCAGATAAAATCGAATCAACTTCTCTTAATACCAGCACTCTTACCTTTGTTATTGGTGGCTCGTATGGGGTAAGCGATAAAGTAAAAATGACCATCAGCGACAAACTTTCTTTTGGCAAAGCTACTTATCCGCATAATTTGGCACGTATCATTTTATTAGAACAAATTTATCGTGCGTTTATGATTAAAGGTGGCGGGAAATATCACAAATAAACAGCATTTAAAACGCTGTTTTTTGTTTTTATAAATATTTTTTCAAAAAAAATCAACATATTTGTTGGTGTATATAAAAATAATTGTTATAATAGATTATGGTGGAATTGAATAGTTTAAAGTTAAAAAGTGCCCGATATTACGGCACTTTTTCATTTTTAAAACGTGTCCACCAAGGCAAAATGTCCACGAAATGTCCACCTTGATTTTCGCTGGTGGACAAAAGTGGTAAAATTTGAGAAATTTTTTCGGCTGGAACGGCACTTTTTAAGCGACCTCCACAACACATTTTGTTTAAAAAGCTAA
>SVIV01000008.1 GCA_015069325.1 Clostridiales bacterium | reverse complement strand
TGATGATACTGTTGTATATCTTAATATTAAAGGCAATAACACAATAGAAAATATTGATATAGACGATAATTCAATAGTTTTAAAAGATTGTAAAAGTGTTAGAATGCAATTACCAGCGCTCCGCCATCTAATCCCATTAAGACGGACTGCGTCATTAGTGGGATTTTTTCATTAAAATTTAAAGGATTGTCACTTAGACAATCCTTTTTTTGTTTTAATTTTTCAATTATTTGTTTTTCAAAAGCTTCGTTGTTGTCAATAGACACTTCACTTGCAGGATTAAAATTTCCGTTGTAAATGATAATCATTTTGTCGTTGAACATAATAACCTTTTTGATAAATCTGCAGAAGAATTCGTTTCTTTCATAAATGTCGCTGTAATCTTTTTTAGTGAACATTGTTATAAACTTTTTCACTTCTTCAAATTCAAGAGGTTGTGCTTGTCTGCCCTTTTCTTCTGAAATCTTAACCTCAATGTTTGCTCTGTCATTTTCAAGTTTATAAAGTATCTCTTTTACAGAACTATTCACTATGCCATTTTGAATATTAGATAGAATTGAGTTAATAGAAGCATTGACTTGCGACAACTCTTTGTTTAGACATTTAAGCACAATATTGTTCTCAAGTTCTTCATTAAATTTATCGACAACCATTTGTGCAAGTTCGTCAATTTTGCCCGGAGCAAGAATATGATTTTTAGTTTTCTCAATAATCAAATCTTCCAAAAACCACTTTCTAAAATTTTCAAGTTCACATCTTTGCTTTTTAACTTTTTTGCTTCTGCATTTGTAGTATTTATACCTATGTCCGTTGTGAGCACTAGAGCCTGCTTCTGCTATTAATTTTTCGCCACAATACCCGCAATACAGCTTGCCAGATAGGAAGTATGGGTCATACTTATTTCTCTTGTAATTTCGCCTGTAATTGGCTATCATTCCGCCCACAATCTTGAACACTCGTTCATCTACGATTGGAGGTATTATATCGGTGTAAACCTCGTTATTCCAGCGTTCAATGCCGATATATCTTTCGTTCTTTAATATCTTTGCAATATTCTTTTTATAAAATGGTTTTTTGAGTCTATTCCTAAGCCCAGCATTGTTTAGCATATCTGCAATCTCAACGGTTTTGTAGCCCTGTGAATATAACTCAAACATTTGTCTAACTTGTGGTGCTTCGCTTTCGTCTATTATCCATTTTTGATTTTCAATTCTATACCCATAAGGTGTTATGCCACCAGCAAACAACTTTTTGCTAAGAGTTTCTCTTCTTCCTCTTTTTACTTTTTGCGATAACTCTGCTGAGTAATATTCAGCCATACCTTCAAGCACCGATTCCATCAAAATTCCACTTGCATCATCGCTAATGTTTTCTCTTGCAGACAGAACCCTTACGCCATTTTTCTTTAACTTCATTTTATAATTTGCACTATCATATCTGCTTCTTGAAAACCTGTCCAACTGGTACACAAGTACATACTCAAAATCCCTTCTTTTGCTATCTTCAATCATTCGTAAGAACTCTGGTCTATTGTCAGTCGTTCCTGAAATCGCCCTATCAATATACTCTCTAATTACTACATAGTCATTCCTTTCTGCATACTCGTGGCATACACGAAGTTGCCCTTCAATCGACTGCTCTGTTTGCCTGTCGCTTGAGTATCTCGCATAAATTACAATTTTCTTTTTCCCTGTCATTTTAATATTCTCCTTTCTGTAAAATTTTTGCACTCATTAATTTGCTCAAACAAACACATACCACAACTCTTTTCACAAGTCCAGTACAAACCGACAAGAAAATTATTCATCTTTCAAACTCTTTTCATAAACTTTCTTCGGGTCCAAATCTTTCATATTTCCACCACGCCTCATATAATCAAAAAGCGCTGTCACAAATCCGTCAACCGCCTCAATATAAATCTCATTATCAATATCAAATTTCCTTGGCAAAAATAAATCTCTGCCGTGTATAGAACTAACTTGCACGTTTTTTAAATTATTTAAATTCATTTCTCTTCTCCCATTGCTAATTAGAGGGACAATGAGATGGAAAAACAACCTCAATAACTCATAAAAACGAAGCGGGTTTCCCGCTTACGTTAAGTAGATGGGTTGCATAAAACACTGGTGCAATCTGCACCACTAGCACAAACCACTGCACCAGCAAACCCCTCGCAATTATCGGGATTATAGCCGTAAAAACTTGCGAGTGGTGCAACCCTTTTCCTGCTTAACTTAATTCTACTCTATATTTATCAGATATACCTTCTAGTCTCTTACGCAATTCACTATCCGACTTTAGATATTCAACTTGCTCAGAATCATATCCTTTTCTTCGTAACTCAAGTTCTTCTATTGTAGGAAAAAGTTTTTTATCTATCTTTGACAACAACTCATAATTTTCAAGATGTCGCATATATAAAACCTTTAGTAGTTCTAAAATATCACCGCTATTATTGCTGGTATTTTCTTCAATTTTATCTAATCGATTTAGTATAGTATCAACTCTCATCGCTTGAGAAATATTTTTATCTTCAAGCATCAAAGATTCTACTCCTCTTGCGATTAAATCGCTTATAAAATCATTTTTGCAATTCTTATAAAACACTGCTCTTTCAGTCCATAAATCACTAATTGCTTTTATAAGTTTTGCATCATAAATTCTTGTTCGCAGTTCCATTCTGCCTTCTGTTTTGTATTTTTTACTTGTATTTCTTTCCATAAATTCTCCTAATATTTTTATTTTTTTCATTCCTAAAAATCTTACATTTCACTTACCTCCTTATCATTTTTCATATGGTCATTTTAACTATCCCGCATTATCAACGCCTGTTAATACGG